>JBKJUD010000047.1:0-3046 GCA_046590735.1 Candidatus Eiseniibacteriota bacterium
GGCCGAGATGCGGGCGGTGGCACACGACCTCGACGGTCAACTCACCGCCACCGTCCACGCCGCCGCGGGTGACGCCACGGAGGCCCGAGCGCTCGCCGCGGTGCTCGAGACGCGCGCCGGCCGCGTCGTGTTCAACGGGTTTCCCACCGGCGTGGAGGTGTGCGACGCGATGGTCCATGGCGGGCCGTATCCCGCCACCAGCGATGGACGCACGACCTCCGTCGGCACGCGCGCCATCGCCCGCTTCACCCGGGCCGTCGCCTGGCAAGGCGCGCCCGACGACGTGTTGCCCCCTGCGTTGAAGAACTCCAACCCGCTCCACCTCCGTCGCCTCGTCGACGGCGTGTCCGGCGACGCCCCGATCGAACCTGACGCAGGGTTACCCTAAGGGCTGCGGACATCGGACCACTTCACCATCGTCACCGAACCCTTGCGATAGGCGCCGGTGGTGGAGGCGCCGCACCCGATGATGTCCGTGCTTCCGTTGAGGTCCAGCAAGCCGCCGCCGCAAAGCACCGCGCCCGTCCAGTTCGAGGCGCCGCTAAGCACCACCGTGCGCTGGGGCGCGAGCAGGATCCCGTTGAACTCCGATGACCCGCTCAATGTCACTGTGCCCACGCCGGACACATTCCAGAGGATGTCGGCCGCGGTGACGCCGCCGGTGAGCCGGACCTGCGAACTGCTGCCGATGTCGAAGGTGCCGCTGACATTGATCACGAACGTCGCCCCGATCGGCGCGTTGAGCGTGACCGTCTTGCTCGATCCCAGGTTAACGCTCGTCAGGTTCAGCACGTTCTGCCCCAGGATGCCGGTGATGGTCTGGCCCGTGGTCAGGCTCGTGGGCCCGAGCGTCGCCGGCAGCGCCGCATAACGGGTGGAGGCCGCGGCCGCGTCGCTGGCGGCGGTGTTGAGCATCGCGTTGGTGCTGGCGCCCTGCACGATGGCGCCCCCCGACGACGAGCCGCCCGTCGTGATCGGGGCCCCGGTGTAGTCGTAGGCGTTCCCCACCACCTGCGACGAGCCACCCATGGTCAGCGATCCCCCGCTGCTGATGCCGATGTGCGGGGAGTTCCCCCGGATCTTGCTCGACCCGCTGGTGGTGACGGCCGTCGCGCCCCACGTGAATGCCGTGTAGTTGCCGGACGAGGCGGTCCCGAGGTCGATGCCCGTCTGCGTCACCGTGATGAGCGCGTCCGTGACGCGCGTCGAGGTGGCCCGGAACCCCGCCACCGTCCCCGTCGAGATCACGCGATACGCGCTGGAGCCGGCGGGCAGCCCGACGAACGTGGTGTCCCGCACGATCGCCGAGTAGCTTCCCTGGTCCAGGGTATCGCCGACGCTGGCTCCCCCCGTGATCCACGTGGGATCGTTGTACGCTTGGGCCGCCACGTGCTGGAATCCTGCCTCCGACAGGAAGAACGCCTGCGAAGAGTTCAAGCGCTGGTCGGCGTTGCGCGACTCGCCCGAGCCGGCGGCGAGAATGTTGGCGCCGATCACCAGCGTGACGATACTGAAGGCGAGTACGGTGATGAGAGAGGCGCCGCGAGTGCGGTCGGTTGCCGGGATGCGCAGCGCGGCGCGCACGGTCTTGGCGATCTGTCGATACATGATGGCGTCTCCCGGGATCCCCGCCGATGGCGGAGGACGGATGTACCGCCCCACTTCCGTGTCGGCGGCGGCCGCGCCGGCCCGCAGTGAAATCGACCTTTTCCGCGCCAGTGCTGTGCGAAATCCCCCGGGGCCGGCGGCTTGACCCGCGCGCTGAGCGCCGCGCTACCGCCCCGCGCGGCGGGCCGTGAGCACTGCGAACGCCATGAAGTAGCGCTCCGTGCTCTCCGCCGTGGACCCGTAGGCATTGTCGCCGGCGAGGAAATCGCAGGTCACCTCGCGCGCCCGGCACACCTCGCGCAGCCGTGGGGCCGGGTGGCCCGATGCCATCGTCAAGTCGAAGAGTTCGAGCGCACGCTCGAACGCCCGGGCGGCATACGCTGCGTTGCCCTTCTTCCGCCACGCGAGGCAGCGCCCGACTTCGCTGCCGATGTTGGCGAGCTGTTCCGCGATCGGCAGCGTCGCCCAGCGGCCGGTCGCGAGATCGTCATGGACGGGCATGGCTATTCCGCATCGCGTACCAGGGCTCGCACGACGTCCACGATCGCCCGTCGTGTGTCCGGATTCTCCACGCCGCGCGAATGATTACCGCTCCCGGGTCGAAGGTTGATCATCGAATCGAACTCGACGAAATCCTCGCCCGGGACATCGGGATAGAGGTTGATGCCCCACAGGTCAGCTTGCAGGGAACCATCGGCGAGCAGGACGGATTCCTCGTCGGAGTGCAACTCGCCGCCCACCGCCATGCAGCGGCGCGCGCAATCCACCACCGCCTTCACGAAATCGCCGAATTGTCGCGAGGCACGCATGCGAAGCGCCTCGCGAGTCATCGGATCGCGCACGATGCGAATCGAAGTCGGGCCGTCGTGCTGCCAGTCGTCTGCCATGGTCCTCACAATCGCGCGGCGGGGAAGAGTCGAGCCGCCAGCATACGACCGCCGGCGGCCGCCCCGCCAACACAAAACCCCGGGCGTCTCCGCCCGGGGTCCTGCGTGACTGCGCTGGTGGCGCGACGGCTACTGCTTCGAGTCGATTCGCATCGCGTAGAACGACCGCCACACGAACACCACCGAGATCGCGAAGAACACCGCCGCCAGCGTCAGCGACACCTGGCGGCTCAGGCCGATCGCCAGCTCCACCGCCAGCAGGCCGAACAACGTGGTGAACTTGATCACCGGATTCATCGCCACCGAGGACGTGTCCTTGAACGGGTCGCCGACGGTGTCGCCCACGACGCAGGCGGCGTGCAGCTCGGTGCCCTTCTCCTTCAGGTCGACCTCGACCACCTTCTTGGCGTTGTCCCACGCACCGCCCGCGTTGGCCATGAAGAGCGCCTGGTACAAGCCGAACATCGCGATCGAGATCAGGTACCCGATGAAGTAGTACGGTTCGATGCAGGCGAAGGCGAGCGTGCTGAAGAAGACGCCCAAGAAGATGT
>JBKJUD010000103.1:0-2998 GCA_046590735.1 Candidatus Eiseniibacteriota bacterium
GCCGCCCCAGTTCGCCGCCCCCCATGCCCGGCATCACCATGTCGGTGAGCAGCAGCCCGAGCGGCTCGGTGAGGCCGGCGTAGAGGATCAGCGCTTGCGCGCCATCGGCCGCGGTGATGACCGTGTAGCCCGCGTTGACGAGAATCTCGCGTGAGAGCTCGCGCACCGCGTCCTCGTCCTCCACGAGAAGGATGGTTTCGATAGCCGGACGACTGGGCATGGGGGAGTGACCTCCAAGGGAAATGTCCGCACTGCGTTCCAGCGTGGGCAGCAGGATCTCGATGGTGGTGCCGTCGTCGACGGCGGTCTGCACCAGGATGTGGCCGCCGCACTGTTCGACCACGCCGTAGACGAGCGCCATGCCGAGGCCCGCGCCCTGGCTGGTGTCCTTGGTGCTGAAGAACGGCTCGAAGAGTCGATGGCGCACGTCGTCTGTCATGCCGATGCCGGTGTCACGCACGCGTAGCAGCGCGTAGCGGCCGGCCGGGGCGACGCCGCTCTCGGTGTCGAACGCGAACGCGGCCTCATGCGGGGTGACGGAGACGGCGAGCGTCCCGCCGTGCGGCATCGCCTCGCAGGCGTTGAGCACGAGGTTGTCGAGCACTTGCTGGAACTGCGCGCGATCGGCCTTGACCATCGCTGGTTCGGGCCCTGCGTCCAGGCGCAGGCGCACGTGCCCGGGCAGGTGCCGGGCGATCGAGCGTTCGCTGGCGCGGAGGATGTCCGCGAGGTCGATCGCCTCAGGCGCCACGACAGCCCGGTGGCTGAAGGAGAGCAACTGGCGGGTGAGCATGCTGCCGCGCTGCGCCGCGCGCTTGATCTCCTCGACATCCCGCAGCCAGGGCGAGGAGGGATCCAGGTGGTGCGCGAGCAGGTCGCTGCGGCCCGTGATCGTCGTGAGCAAGTTGTTGAAGTCGTGTGCGACGCCGGCGGCGAGCTGTCCGACCGTTTCCATTCGCTCGGCGCGCTGCACCTGTTCGCCCAGGCGGGTGCGCTCGGTGATGTCCCAGGCCACGCACATCGCGTCGGTCACCGCGCCGGTTTCGTCGCGGCGTGGATGGAACCACGCCTCGAAGACGTACTCGCCCCAGTGGTGCGTGTCGGTGAAGGACTCGCCGGCCAGCACGCGTTCGAGGTTGGCGAGCATGTGCGGGCGGTCGGCGTAGACATCGCGCAGGTTGTGTCCGACCAGCGCGCCGGGCGCCGCGCCCAGCACCCGCAGCAGCGCGCCTTCGTGCACGAGGATGATTCCGACGCGGTCGACCACGCAGACGACCATCGGCGCATCGGCGACCACGGCGCGCATGCGCTCCTGCGTCTCGTCGAGCGTGCGCCGCATGCGATTGGCTTCCGTGACGTCAATGGCCATCCCGACGGTGCCGGTAATACCGCCCGCGCTATCGCGGAGCGGGGCCATGCTCAAATGGACGTCGACCGCGGTGCCGTCCCGCCGCACGCGCCGCGTCTCGTGGTTGATCACCACCTCGCCATTGCCCACCGCGCGGGTGAGGTGTTCGAGTTCCTCGCACCGATCCTCCGGGACATGCGGGAACGGCTTCCCGAGGACCTCCGTCTCGGTCCAGCCGTAGACGGCCTGGGCGGCGGGATTCCACAGGGTGAGCCGGCCCTCCATGTCCGAGACAATCACCGAGATCGGCGCGGCCTGGATCAAGGCGCTCAGTGTTTCGGAGGTGTGCCGCAGGTCGGTCTCGACCGCCTGGTACCGGCTGCGCGATTCGTCCAGCGCCGCTTCCATCGCGCGGTGGGCGCTGACTTCGCGCAGTTCGAGCATCACCAGCCTTCGGCGGGGCAAGTCGAGGCGGCTGGCCGAGACATCGATCGCCCGCAGCGCACCGTCCTGGGTGCGCAATTCGCAGGGCACTGCGGCCAGACTCGGCAGCGTGTCCAGGTCGCCGAGGCGCTGTCGCAGACGGTGCCACGTCTCCTCGGTGAGCAGGTCGGCGAGCGAGAGCCGGCCGAGAGCGGCTTCCGAGTAGCCACAGAGCGCGCCGCTGGCGGGATTGGGGACGTGGATGCGCCCGGTTTCCGGGTCGATGACCAACTGGGGAACCGCGCTGCGCTCGAAGAACAGCTTGTAGTGGGCGAGCGGTTCGCGCAGGGAAAACGCAGGCGGAGCCTCGTCGGCCGCGCGCGGAACGCCCCCGAATGCATCCGGGGACGGCGAGCCGGAGCGCGCGGACGGGGCGATGAACTGCTGCACACGCTGCAGCCAAGGTGCCATGCGGTAGATGCCTCGACCTGGGAGAAGAGCTGCGGACGCCCGGGCGCCGCGCGCGGAAGCGCGCCGGCGTGCGTTCGGTGGGCCGGGCGGATCCGCGTGCTAGGGGGCATCGGCACGAAGCCGTTGAAACTACACTGATTCCAGCGGGCTTTTGCGCGGTCCGGACCCGCTAGGGCGCCGCCACCGGCGGGAGCCCGGCCTGGGCCAGCGCGCGGTTGACCCACGGCAGCGTGGTGGCGGCGTGCCTCGCCCACTGCCGGGCGATGTCCGTGCGGGCTGCGTCGAGGTCGCGCAGCGCGTCCCGTACCTCCGTCCGCGGGGCGACATCGGTCTCGTACACGTCGCGATACAGCGACCCGTACTCCCGGGCCAGGCGCGCGAGGTTCATCGTCACGGGGCCGCGCGGGCCGGGGCGGGTGGCTGCCGCGCCGTCGGTGAGCCGCGCGAGCGTCGCGCCGAGCGAATCGAGTGCCGCCTGCGGGGCGACAGGCTGCTTCGCGGCGGCTTCCCCGGCCGTGCGCAGCGCCGCGAGGCGTGCCGAGAGCGTGGTGACGCTGTCGAGCCCCGCCGCCAGCCCCGCGCCCACCGCGAACTGCACGCGCAGCCCCTCTAGCGTCGTCGGGCAGCGCGGGTCCTGGAGGATGCGCAGATCCTGTGTGACGAGGGCGCCGTCGGCATCGAGCGTCACGCGATAGAGCCCCGGCACCGCCAAGGGACCGCGCGGCTCGCCGCCGTGATCCACGACACGGCGCGCGA
>JBKJUD010000371.1:0-3887 GCA_046590735.1 Candidatus Eiseniibacteriota bacterium
GTGGCGCAGCAGGAGTTGCCGGCCGAGGGGCCGCGGCTCGGCGCGCTGCGCGATCACCTGTGGACCACGCTCACCGGCGCGCTCGACCGCGTCGAACTGAACGGCGACCCCGTGCACCGCGTGCCGGGGAATCTCAACGCGGCGTTCGGCGGCGTGCAGGGCGAGTCGCTGCTGATGGCGATGCGCGACGTCGCGCTCAGCTCCGGCTCCGCGTGCACCAGCGCCAGCGTCGAGCCGAGCTATGTGCTCACCGCCTGTGGATACGGCGAGGAGCGCGCGCACAGCTCGCTGCGATTCGGCCTCGGCCGCTTCACCACCGCCGAGGAAGTGGACTACGTCGCGCAATTGACCATCGACCACGTGAACAAGCTGCGCGCGCTCTCGCCCTTGCAGGCGGCCGCGCACGCGAGCCAGGACTGACACCAGCACCACCACGAAGGGGGATACCGCAATGATCAACGTCACTTCGTCCGCCACCGAAAAGGTGAAGGCGCTCCTCGAGCAGAACAACATGCCGGAGGGCTCCGGGCTTCGCGTCGGCGTCCGCGGCGGCGGCTGCTCGGGCCTGTCGTACGTCATGGAGTTCGCCTACACCGCCAACCCCGACGATCAGGTCGTCGACGCCGGCGACGTGCGCTTCTTCGTCGACCCCAAGTCGAGCATGTACTTGGAGGGCACCGAGCTGGACTACGTCGAGGGCGTGATGGGTTCGGGCTTCGAGTTCAAGAACCCGAACGTGAAGCGCTCCTGCGCCTGCGGCGAGAGCTTCGCGGTCTGACGCACCCGCGGCGCGGGCGCGCCTGTCGCAATCCGCGCCGCGCAGGGAAGGATCCCCGATGCCCGAACTCGCCACGCTGCCACCGCTCACCGCGGAGGACCTGCAGCGCTACCATCGCCACCTGATCCTGCCCGAGGTGGGGCCGGAGGGGCAGCAGCGTGTGCGCGCTGCGTCGGTGCTGTTGGTGGGCGCCGGGGGCCTGGGCTCGCCGGCCGCGCTGTACCTGGCGGCCGCGGGGATCGGCACTCTGGGCCTGGTGGACGCCGACGAGGTGGATGCGTCGAACCTGCAGCGGCAGGTCCTCTACGCCACCGCCGATGTCGGCCGGCCGAAGGTGGAGGCGGCGTCGGCGCACCTGCACGCGCTCAATCCCGGCGTGCGCGTCGTCGCCCACGAGACCCGGCTGACCGCAGCCAACGCGCTCGAGATCCTCGCGCCCTACGACATCATCGTCGACGGCAGCGACAACTTCCCGACCCGCTACCTGGTCAACGACGCCTGCGTGTTGCTGGGCAAGCCGGACATCTACGGCAGCATCTACCGCTTCGAAGGACAGGCCGCGGTGTTCGACGCGCGCCGCGGTCCGTGCTATCGCTGTCTCTACCCTGAGCCGCCGCCGCCCGGTGCCGTGCCGAACTGCATGGAAGCCGGCGTGCTCGGCGTGCTGCCGGGATTGGTCGGCGTGATCCAGGCGGTGGAGGTGCTGAAGCTGGTGCTCGGGGCGGGGGAGCCGCTGATCGGCCGGCTGCTGCTGGTCGACGCGCTGTCGATGCGCTTCCGCGACCTCAAGCTCCGCAAGTCTCCCAGCTGCCCCGCGTGCAGCGCGCATCCGACGCCCACCGCACTCATCGACTACGACCACTTCTGCGGCGTGACCGGCGATGATGCCGGGGCCGCCGACCCGGAGGCTCACCTGGAAGTCAGCCCGACACAACTCAAGGCGGAACTGGACAACGGCGCGACGGTGCGCATGATTGACGTGCGCGAGACGTTCGAGTTCGCCCACGTCCGCATCGACGGCGCCGAGAACATCCCGCTGGGCACCATTCCGGGCTTCGCCCAGGCCGATGCCGAGCGCGACCGCGACATCGTCGTGTACTGCCACCACGGCATTCGCAGTGCGCAGGCGCAGGCCTTCCTGCTCCAGCAGGGGTTCACGCGGGTGCGCAACCTCAGTGGCGGCATCGACCGCTGGGCCAGCGACGTGGACCCGGCGATGCTGCGCTACTGACGAAGCGCCCGCCGCCCCCGCGGCATCAAATGCACGATCCCGGGACGCGTCCCACGTCCCGCGGCGAGGAGGAACGAGAATGCCGGTGCTGAACTTTGCACCTCCCGTGCAGAGCGACCTGCCGGCCGCACTGGGCGAACTGTCCGCGGCAGAGCTGGCGGACCGGATCGAGCACGCCCGCCGCACGCTCGGGCCCCGCCTGTTGGTGCTCGGCCATCACTACCAGCGCGACGATGTCGTCGCGCATGCGGATTTCGTCGGTGACTCCTTCCAGCTCTCGCGCCAGGCCGCGGACAACGCCGCTGCCGAGTTCATCGTGTTCTGCGGCGTCCATTTCATGGCCGAGAGCGCCGACATCCTCACCGGCGGCACTCGCACGGTCATTCTCCCGGACATGCGCGCCGGCTGCTCGATGGCCGACATGGCCGACATCGACCAGGTGGAGGACGCCTGGGAGCAGCTCACCGCCGATGGCGGGGGCGCGATCACCCCGATCACCTACATGAACTCCGCCGCCGACCTGAAGGCCTTCGTCGGCCGTCAGGGCGGCGCGGTGTGCACGTCCTCCAATGCCGCCGCCGTGCTCACCTGGGCGCTCGAGCGTACCCCGCGCGTGCTGTTCTTCCCCGACCAGCACCTCGGTCGCAACACCGGCGCCGACCTTGGCATCCCGCTGAAGCGGATGGTCGTGTGGAACCCGCGCGCCGGCCTCGGCGGCACCGCCGAGGGCGGCAGCAGCGCCGCTGCCACGCTGCTGCTGTGGAAGGGCCACTGCTCGGTGCACGGCCGCTTCACGCCGCAGCACGTCGCCGACATCCGCGCGCAGATTCCCGGCGTGCAGGTGCTGGTGCATCCCGAGTGCCGCCACGAGGTCGTGCAGCTCGCCGACTACAACGGCTCCACCGACTTCATCATCAAGACCCTCGCCGCCAGCCAGCCGGGCTCGGCGTGGGCGATCGGCACCGAGTTCCATCTCGTGCACCGCCTCGCCGAGCAGTATCCCGACCGCACCGTGGTCTCGCTCGAGAACTGCGTGTGCTACTGCGCGACGATGTCTCGCATCAGCCCGCAGCACGTGGCGTGGGTCCTCGACAACCTGCTCGAGGGCCGCACGGTCAACCGGGTGCAGGTCGAGCCCGACACCGCGCGCTGGGCGCGGGTGGCGCTCGACCGCATGCTGGAGATCACCTAGGCGCGCCCCGCGCGCCCCCGTCTAGGCTGGACCGCTGGCGCGGAATGGTGTACATGGGGGGGCGTGAACGCCCCGTCCCGAATCCGCGCCCCGCGCGGCCCCCGCGCCGCTGCCCGTGCCCGCGCCTCTTCCGCGCATCCCCCTGATGCCACTCGGTCCGCGACCGACGGCCGCCTGCCCTGGACGCTCCTGCTGCTCGCGCTGGGCGCGCTCGCGCGTGGCCTGTATCTCTCGCAGCTTTCGCGCACCGCGTTCGGCGGCTACATCTTCGGCGACAGCGCGTATTACATCGGCCAATCGAAACTCGCGTGGCACACGCTGCTCGGCTCGCCGGCCTTCCTGTCGCCGCTGTATCCCGGCGTGCTCAAGGCGCTTGCGTCCCTGGATATCTCGATGCCGCAGGGTGTCCGGGTCGTCCAGATGGCCGCGGGGCTGCTCACCGCGCTCGCGATCGGCCGCCTGGGCGCGCGGCTGGTGTCGCCGCGCGTGGGGCACGTCGCGCTGGCGCTCGCGGCGCTCTATCCGCCGTTCATCTTCTTCGAGGCCGAGATCCTGCCGGCCAGCCTCTCGCTGCTGTTCCAGGTGATGGCGATGCTGTGGGTGGTCGAGGCGCGTGAGCAATGGAGGACGGCGCCGCGCACGGCGCGGGTGCGCGCGCTTGCCGCGGGCGTCGCAGGTGGCGTCGC
>JBKJUD010000382.1:0-7566 GCA_046590735.1 Candidatus Eiseniibacteriota bacterium
GCCGGTAAGCTGGGGATTGCGCGACTGCGCGTCGCGGCCCACCCCGCGTCCGGTGCGCGCGGCTAGCGCACCACGGTCCAGGGGGCCTCGGCCACCGCCCCGCCGGGGGTCGAGGCCCGCAGGATGTATCGGCCGGCCGCCAGCCGGGGCAGCCGCCAGCGCAGTCCCTGCTCGCCCGCCGGCAGCGTCTCGGGGGCCCGATGCGCCACCCGGCGCCCCGTGGCGTCCCAGAGGGTCAGTTCCACGAGGGCTGGCCGCGTCAGCCGGACCGCGACGACCAGGTCCCCCGCCCCGCGACGCGGATTGGGCGCGGGCGCACGCAGCGCGATCGCCCCCGCGACCTCGCCGGGCCCCGGAGCCGGCACCCCCACCGCCCCGATCGACACCGTGAGCGGCGTCACCTCGAGCGGCTTCACGAAGAGACCGGCCCGGTAGAATTGCGTCCCCGTGGCGAGCGTCACAACGCTCGAACCCTGCAGCGAGCCGGCCCGGAATTTCACCGTGTACACCACGCCGGGCCCGGTCAGGTAGACGTTGTTGCACAGCAGGCTCAGGTTGGCGGTCAGCGAGCCGGAGGCCGCGTTGGGTGTGAACAGGTGGAACAGGTTCGTGCACGACGCGGTGACCAGGCTGCCCACCTGCTTGCTGATCGGCGAAACCGCCAGGAAGGTGAGACGCGCGGGGTCGTAGGAGAAGATCAGGTCGAACGCGTTGAACTGGGCGTCGGCCGGGGTGACGGTGACGTTGACGACCAAGGTGTCGCCCGGCTGGATCAACGCGCTGACCGGGTCGAGGCGGACATGCAGTCCGTCTGCCCACGCGGGGGACGCGAGCCCGGCGGCGAGCGCCGCGAGCAGGCTGAACCGGATGGCAATGTGGGTGAGGCGTTCGTTCACGGGGATCTCGTGACGGGGGAGGGACGAGAGACGCGAACGCCACGATTTCTGGCGCAAGATGGCGAAATGCCGCAGCCGACGCACGACGCCGGGACCGATGCTGCGAGGTCAAAGTGTACCGCCCGGGCCGGTGGGGGTCAAACACCCGAAGCGGCTCCTGCGACATCCGGCTTATACTGCGCAACCTATGCCCGTTCGCCGGCTCGGCCCCCGACTCGCCCAACTCCTGGCCCCAACCCTGATCTGCGCGGCCCTCCTCGCGGGCTCCCGCGCAAGCCACGCCGAACCGGGGACCGCCGCCACAGCGGCCGGCCCCGCGTTTCCCGCCTTCCTGCCCGACGCACTGTGCGGCCGGTTCCTCACCGTCGACGGCCGCCGGATCCACGTGGTGGACCGCGGCGGCGGCGCGCCCTTGGTCTTGCTCCACGGCTTCGGGGGCTGGGTGTGGACGTTCCGCGACTGCATCGGCCCGCTGTCCGCGCATCGCCGCGTGATCGCCCTCGACCTGCTCGGGTTCGGGCTCAGCGACAAGCCGGCCGACGGCGACTACTCGCTCCAGGCAGAGGCCCGGCTGGTCTTCGCCGTGCTCGACTCGCTGGGACTCGCGCGCGTCGACGTGGTCGGCCATTCGTACGGCGGCGGGGTGGCCGCGGCGATGGGACTGCTGCAGCCCGCGCGGGTGCGGTCGGTGACGCTGGCCAACAGCATCACGCTGAAGTACGGCCGCTTCAGCGTCGCCGATGGCACGCTGCGCTCAGTGCTGCGCTCGCCGCTGCTGCGCACGCCGGCGCTGTGGCTGGCGTCGCCGCGCGACGCGGACTTCGCGCGCATCGTGCACGAGGGCTTCGCGCACCCCAGCCGCGCCGGCCCCGAGGTGCTCGCCGGCTTCCTCTATCCGTATCACCTGCCCGGCGCCCGCGACGCACTCGTCGCGCTCGCACTCACCGGCGGCGCGGGACACACCTCGCCGCCGGTGTTCCCGCAGCGGCTCAAGGTGCCGGTCTTCGTGCTGTGGGGCCGCGAGGATCCCTGGTTCACGTGGGGGCGCGGCTATCAGCTGGCCGCGCGCATTCCGGGCAGCTGCTTCGGGATCGTGCCCGAGGCCGGACATCTCGTGTTCGATGAGGCGCCTGCGCGCTGCGTCCGATTGATCAGCGGGTTTCTCGATGGGCTCGACACGCAGGGCGTGCGCTGACGCCGGAAATGTCGGAGGCGTCCGCTACACTCCTTGCGATTCGCGCGGCGCGGAAACTACCGCCGGACGTGATGGCACCCTCGCGACGCGCCGTCCCCGGCAACTCGCGGGCCACGGGCGGAGATTCACGGGAATGGCCAGCGACCTGCTGCTCGACACCGCGCACGCTCCGTCGTCCGCCCTGCCCGTCCCCTCGCCGTCGTCCCTCCCGCCCCCCGGCCGCCCCTCGGCCCGCTCCGCCGCGCAGCGCTCCGCCCCCTCGCTCTTCCACCTCACGCCCGTGCTGCCGATGTCCCCGGTCGCCCGCGTCCCGCGACCCGCGCCCGGGTCCGCCGCCGCCCCCGTCGCCTTCCAGCCGTCGCTGTTCCCGCAGCCGCGCGTCGTCGTCTTCGACATCGAGACCCAACGTTCCTTCGCGCAGGTCGGCGGACACGACGCGAAGGCGTTGCGCGAGCTGATGGTGTCGGTGGCGGTGTGCTACGACTCGGCGAGCCTTGGGTACCGCACCTTCTGGGAGCCCGAGGTCGATCAGCTGATCGCGCTGCTGCGCCAGGCCGACCTGGTGGTCGGCTTCAACATCCTCGGGTTCGACTACCCGGTGCTGGCGCGCTACACACGCGCGCGGCTCTCCGAGTTGCCGACGCTCGACCTGATGGCCGATGTCGCCCGCGTCCTCGGCCACCGGCTGCCGCTCGACGCGCTGGTCTCCGCGACCCTCGGCTCGCACAAGTCGGCGAGCGGACTCGCCGCGATCGAGTGGTGGAAGGAACAAGCGCTCGACAAGTTGGAACACTATTGCCGCGACGACGTCCGGCTCACCCACGCGCTGTACGACTTCGGGCGGCGGCACGGCCACGTGCTGTATACGCCCCGCGACGGCGGCGCGCCGCGCAAGGTTCGCGTCCACTGGCGATGACCCCGCTCGGCACGCCCTCCGCGCGCGACCTCCTAGAACGCCACGCCGATCCCGCCGCCGATCGACGATCCATCGAACGTCAGCGGCGCGCCGCCGAGATCATCGACCCGGCCCACCGTGTAGCGGTATTCGCCGAACAGGCGTCCGCCCGAGAACGACCCCAACTGCAGCCCGGCGATGTAGTGATAGCCGAACGCGGTGCGCGTCGAGCGGTACTGCGGCGGGTAGCCCTGCGCCTGTTCCTCCCGCCAATTGTGCCACGCCACTCCGATGCCGCCGTACAGCGACGCCGAGGCCCCGGCACGGCGGCCGCGCATCTGCGGGCGCAGGAAGTACAGGAGCGAAGCCCCGACCGGCATGTCGCGCAGGGTCGCGTACGCGGCCTGGGGCTGCGGCGAGTCCGGGCGGTACACCACCGGGCCGTACTCCTCATCGTGCGACCAGTAGCCGCCCTCCACCTGCAGGGCGGTGGTGCGATTGAAGTAGCCCCGGACATAGCCCTGCAGCATCGCGTCCGGTCCCTGCGCGTCGCGCGGCTCCCACGAGGCGATGCTGCCGCCGAATTCGTACCGCGGGGGGGATCCGGCACGTGCCTGGCGCTGCCAGCGGCCTCGGCGCGAGCGCACCGCCGCCACCGTCGCCGGCTCGCTCCCGATGGCCGAGGCGAATGCGAGCGTCGGGGCCTCCGGGGCGGCAAGCGCGGGAGCGTCGGAGAACGCCAGCGTCACGGTCGCGGGGACCGCCGTCAGCGCAAGCTTGCCGAGCCCCTCGCCCCGCAGCTCGTCCGCGTGGGCGGACGACGCGCCGATGACGCACAACGCAGCGCCGGCAAGGACGCCCTTCCGATTCGCGAGCAACATTGATGATCCCTCCTTCGATCCGTGTCGGTGACTTGCGTGCGCGATCCCGCATCCGGGCCGGGCGCTTGGACACCCGCGCGCCGCCCGCCGTTGGCATTCCCTGCCGTGGGGCGGCGACGGCCCCGCCAACGAAAACAGGCCGACGCGTGCGACGCGCCGGCCTGCTGCGATGTGTCGGGCCGCGTGGGCGGGCCGCTGTTACTGCATGGCCTCCGCCGGCGTCAGTTCGCGCTCGGGAAAGATGAACGTCCGCGGAAAGCTCCGCCGGAATCCCGACTTTTCGTAGGTGTGGATGGCGTCGACGTCCTCGGCCCGGACGCCGAGCGTGACCACCGGCGCCTTCTTGAGGATGCGCCGCGCCAGTTCGGCCAGACAGCGGGTGGGCACGCCCTTGCCGCGGTACGCGGGGGCGGTCCACGGGCTGTTGATCTCGACGCCCAGCGGCGAGGACGCCGCCACGCACGTCTTCCAGATCACCTGGCCGTTCGGGGCGTAGATGTACTCGTACCGATCGCGCACGCGGCGGGCAATGCCGTCGCGGATGGCCTTCTGGACTCCCGCGTCGGGCTCGACGCCGTAGCGTTCCTTGTAGGTGACGCGCTCGGCCGCGAGCATCGCAGTGATGTCCTCGGACCTCGCCTGTCGCAGTCCCGGCTCACGCTCGTCGGCCAAGTCCTCGAGGCGCGCTTCGTAGGTCCAGAGACGCCACACGGATTCCGCGCGCGCCCCGTCGGCGTGCAGGAGCGACCATGCGGATTCCACGGTTTCGGACTCGCCGCCAAGGAGACGCGGCACCAGCCCCTTCCGCACCAGCGCACCGGCCAGACCGGCCCGCGCGTGGGGGGTGGGAGCGTGCAGGGTCACGTAGCCGTCGCCGGCCGCGAACAGGACGCCGGACAGCGCTCCACTCTGGTAATAGCCCACGAACGTGCCGGTGGTGGGCTCGGCTGGGCGCTTCAGGCCCCCGCCGTGAATCAAGCCGTAAAGGACGAGCGAGCGCGTCCCGCCCTTCTTGAGGAAGTCGAGGACGTGTGTGGCGTCGTCGGGCCCTAGGTCCCGGACCATCAAGTGCCTCCGTCAATCCCTTGTGTCAATCGTGTGCGCCATCAGAGGGCGTCCCCGCATTGGGGGGAAGGACGCCGCGAACCCTGACAACTCTCAGGAGAAGGGCCGCCGCACACCGGCTCCGAGTTGCCCCGGGGCGACTGATTCTAGCACAAACGACCGACAAAATCACCTCTTGCCGAGGCCTGCCAAGGCGTGCTGCGCCGGAATGTCAGCGTTTCTTCGACGCTCGATTTGCCGGATCGGTGCACGAATCGTCCGGTCGATCCCTAACTTTCTGCCGGCAAAAGCGCTAGCTCGCGATACAGGGCGATCGTGCTGATGATGCCGCGATGGAAATTGTCGAGGTCGAGCCACTCGTTGGGGGCGTGGGAATTCTCATCCGGGAGGCCGAAACCCACCAGCAGGCAGGGCTTGCCCATCGCGTCGGAGATCGTCCCGACGAAGGGGATCGAGCCGCCCTCGCGGATCATCACCGTCTCCGTCCCGAACCCCTCCGCCAGCGCCCGGCGGGCGGCGTCGAAGGCGGGGTGGGTCGGCTCGCACAGCCAGCCCGGCGCGCTCTCCATCGGGGTGACGGTGGCGCGGACGCTGGGCGGGGCGACGCGGGATACGTGCTCCTGCACCAATCGCAGGATCTCCTGCGGGTCCTGGTGCGGCACCAAGCGCATCGACACCTTGGCGCGAGCCCAGGCCGGGATGATGGTCTTCGCGCCCTCGCCGGTGTAGCCGCCGATCAGCCCGTTGACGTCCAGCGTCGGCCGCGTCCACAGGCGCTCCAGCGTGGTAAAGCCGGCCTCGCCCACCGCGGCCGGGGCGCCGCTGGCCGCCAGCCACGCGGCCGCATCAAAGGGCAGCGCCGCCATCTCCGCCTTCTCGGCGGGGCTCGAGTCGCGCACCTTGTCGTAGAACCCCGCCACCTGGATGCGCCCGTCGGCGTCCTTGAACGAGGCGATGATCCGCGCCAGCGCGTTGCAGGGGTTGTCGATCCCCCCGCCAAACGACCCGGAGTGGACATCCCCCGCGGGGCCCGTGACCTCGATCTCGCAGTACGCCAGCCCGCGCAGCCCATAGCACAGCGACGGGACGTCCTTGGCGAACATCGCGGTGTCGCTCACCACCACCACATCGGCGGCCAGCCGCTCGCGCTCGGCGTCCAGGAATTCGGCGAGGTGCAGGCTGCCGATCTCCTCCTCCCCCTCGAGCATGACCTTGAGATTCACCGGCAGGCCGCCGGGGCCGCCCGCGCTGCGGCAATACGCCTCGATCGCGGCCAGATGGATGTAGCACTGCCCCTTGTCGTCGACCGAGCCGCGTCCATACAGCCGCCCGTTGCGGGTTTCGGGCGCGAAGGGCGGACTGTGCCAGAGATTCTCCGGATCGACGGGCTGGACGTCGTAGTGCCCGTACACCAGCACGGTGGGCTTGCCCGGAGCACCGAGCCATTCGCCATAGACGACCGGATGGCCGGCCGTCGGAATGATCTCCGCGTGCGTCAGCCCGACCCGGCGCATCTCGGCGGCGAGGTGTGCGGCACAGCGGCGCACGTCGGCGGCGTTCTCGGATCGGGCGCTGATGCTGGGAATCTCGAGTGCGACGATGAGGTCGCGGACGAACCGGTCGGCGTTGTCCTGCGCGTAGCGGGTGACGGGATTCATGAAGCCTCCGGTTCGAGGTGACGGCGGGTGGTCGAGGGGCGGCCCGCGACGCGGTGTCCGCGGCAAGCTGCGCGGCACGGTACCACAGGATCGCAGGGGCGGGGTGCGTGGCAGGGTCCGCGGCCGTTGACAAGCCCCCGGGCGCCCCCGTATCATCCGTCTACTGTGGATTCTATCCCTCCTGAACGTTGCCCCAACCGCGATTTGCCCTCAGGCGTCGCTGTACCCAACAGTCACCCCGCCCCCACGACGCTGCCCCGCGCCGGCTCTGGCCCTCGTTGCGCCTAGCCGCAGGATCCCCTGACTCCATGACCCGAACCATCGATCAGACCGACACGCCATCGCCCCGCGCCTCGCCCGCCGCCCCCGACGCGGCTCCGCGCCCCACACGCTGGACCCGGGCCCTCGGCACGCTGGTCGCCGTGGTCGCGCTGGCGGCCGCTGGATGCGGGGCGTCGATCACCGATCTCTCCAAGCCCTCCGGGGCTGACGCAGACGTGGATCGCTACCCCGGCGGCATCAAAATGGCGTTCGGACCGTACCCCGTGCCGGCGAACAGCGACGCCACCTGGGATCTCAAGACGACGCTCAACACCTTTCACGCGTTCTTCGATGCCAGCGCGGTGCGGCTGGCGATGAATCCGGGCGCCCTCAACGCGATGGTCCTCACGCACCTCGACACGCTGCGGCCGCTCGACTCCCTCACGGTGGAACTCGGCGACCCCGACTGGTCGCAGTGGTACCCGCTGTTCGTCGCGGGTCAGGACTCGCTCACCTGGGAACTGCCGCCGCACACCGCCATCCACATCGGCTACCACCCGGGGCTCGACGTCCGCGCGCACTACCTGAGCGTGCCGAACGCGCCGGTCATCGGCCAGCGTGTAAAGCTCGCCGCCACCGTGCGCCGGTTCGAGGAATCCGACCCGCCCGGCTACCTCGTAGGCACCTTGGTCGCCGAGCGGCGCGACTTCACGCT
>JBKJUD010000444.1:0-2956 GCA_046590735.1 Candidatus Eiseniibacteriota bacterium
ATGGGCCGCAGCGGCGTGAACGCGTCCGATGCCGCCGCCCTGGTGCGCGCCGCCGCCGCGCTGCCCGCGCTGACGCTCGAGGGCATCTTCACCCACTTTCCCGATGCCGCCCCCGGCCACACCGACTTCGCCGAAGCGCAGACCGCGCGCTTCCTCGCGCTGGTGTCCGCGCTGCGCGGCGAGGGCCACGCGCTGCCCATCGCGCACGCCGCCAACACCGCCGGCTTGCTCTCGGTCCCCGACGCGCAATTCGACATGGTGCGCCCCGGCCTCATGCTCTACGGCCACACGCACACCGGCATCGGCATCGCCGAGCACCTGCGCCCGGTGATGGCGCTCAAGTCGCGCCTCGTGCTGCTCAAGGACATGGCGCCTGGCCGGACGATCTCCTACGACCGCACCTACACCGTCGCGCGGCCCTCGCGCATCGCTGTGATCCCCGCCGGGTACGGGCACGGGTTGAGCGTGATGCTCTCCAACCGCGGCCACGCGCTGGTGCGCGGCCAGCTCGCGCCGATCGTCGGACGGGTGACGATGGACATGAGCATGCTCGACGACACCGACATCCCCGGCGCCGCCGTCGGCGACGAGGTCGTGCTGTTCGGCGCGCAGGGCGAGGAGCGCCTCAGCCTCGAGGAAGTCGCGCGGCAATCCGAGACGCTCTCCTACGACGTGATGATCTCGATCGGCAAGCGGGTGCCGCGCGTGTACCTGCGCAACGATGTGCCGATGCGCATCACCACGCTGGTAGGCGACCTGTGATCGCCGCGCTCGTGCTGGCCGCCGCGGTCGGCGCGCCGGCCGCGACGGCGGCGGAGGTCGGCGCGCCGGTGCCCGCAGCCATCGCCGCCGCGCAGGTGCTCGATTCCGACGGCGTCTCCCGTCCACTCGCCGAAGCCTGGCGCGAGCGTCCGGCGATCCTGATCTTCCTGCGGCACTACGGCTGAATCGCGTGCCGCGAGGCCGCTGCCGGGTACCGGCCGCACATCGCGCAGTGGAAGGCCGCGGGCGCGCAGGTCGTGTTCGTCGGCAATGGCGGGCCGCGCTTCGCGCGCGCCTTCGACGACGAATTCCACCTGCGCGCCGCCGGCGCGTGGGTGGTGAGCGACACGACGCGCGCCACCTACGCCGCCGCCGGGTTCCATCGCAGCTGGTGGCGGACGCTGAGTCTCAAAAGCATCTGGCAGGGCCTCCGCCTCGGCCGCCAGGGTTTCCAGCAGAAGGGCGTGCAGGGCGACGGACTCCAACTCGGCGGCGCGCTCGTCGTCGCGCGCGGCGGCCGCGTCGCCTACGCCCACGCCGAGGGCAGCATCGGCGACCACGCGCCAGCGAGCGAATTGACGAAGGTCGTGTCGAACGCGTACTAATCCCCCAAGCACGGACGAGGTAACCTCGAGGGGGGGAATCGATGCGAAGCAGAGGCGCAGTGCGCACCGTGTGCGCGACGAGTTTCCTTCTGGTCAGCCTCGCCTGGCCGGTCGCCGGATTCTGCCAAGCGGGCATCTCGCTCGAAATCGACATGTCGCCCACCGCCGCCGGCATGGGCCGCGCCGGCGCCGCCCAGTGGTGGGGCGAGGCGACCAACGACTGGATCAACCCCGCGCTGCTCGCCACCACGCACGGCATCCGCTACGACCACTGGCACACCCACCTGGTCCCCGGCCTCGCCGCCAACGTCGTCATGGACGCCGACCGCTGGCGCTTCGGTGCCGCCGGCATCGGCGTGCTGGTCAGCGGCCGTGGCCTCGGCGCGCCCGGCGGCGCGCGGCTGGACTACGGCAACAACCAGGCGACCGATGAGAACGGCAACGTCATCGGCACGTTCAACTCCTTCGAGACGATCGACAGCTGGGGGGTCGCGGTCTCCGCCGCCGGCCTGCTCGACGCCACACTGCCTCGCGAGCGCGGCGTGCGCGGGCGCCCACGGCGCCTCGGCGACTACCTCGACGCCGGCGCCGGCTTTTCCACCCACCGGCTCTACGTCGATCTCGTGCCCGCGTCCCTCCTGCCGCCCGACGGCGCGCGCGGCCGCAGCCACGCGGAGGACTGGGGCGTCTACGCGCGCTTCACGCCGTACAACTCGGTCGACGGCCGCTCGCGGCTGCGAGAACTCGACCACTTTGCGCGGCACTACTTCGGCGGGGTGCGCGTCGACGCCAGCTTCGGCCATTCGGTGAAGGGCGCGAACGACTCGGACCTCGCGCTCCTCCCTCGGTCTGCTGCGGAGCCACTGCCGCGCTCGGACAACACCGGCTGGGCGCTGCACGCCGCCACCGGCTTTCCGCGCATGGCGCATGGCGACGCGCAGCGCTGGCTCGCGCGCACCTTCACGCCGCTGCTCGCCTGGGGCTTCGTCTCGGATCATCGCGTCGAGCGGCGCGGCGCTCACATCGACAGCCACGGCTGGGAACTCCAACTTGCGCATGTCTGGACGATCCGCAATGGCTACTACAAGGACCCCGCCGGGACGATTGTCGATCCGACGCGTGGCTGGTCGCTCGCCGTTCCGCTGGCCGGCCTCGGCGAAGTCCGCTTCGATCACGCGAAGGTGCCGCAGTCGAAGTACCTCACCGACCACCACGAAGTCACCCGCAGCGGCGTGAGCGTGATCCTCCACCCCGGCCGCGCCTGGCGCTGGCTGCGGTGAGGCCGCCGCGGGCCAGACCCGACCGCCGAATTCCGCGCATGGCGTCGGAGTGGCTGGTGACAAAAGGCACACAGCGAGGTAGAAGTCATCCTGACGCAAGACAGTCATTCCCAGCCGCAAGGCCCCGCGCGACTCCGTGAACCCAGGTGAGCCAGATGTCGAAACTCGATCGTGAAGAGCGCGAAATGCGCCCTCCGGTGCCGCGACTCCACCCCCACTCGTGAGACCACACCCCCATGCGCATCGTTCTCATCGTCTGTGACGGCGTCGGCGTCGGCGAACTGCCGGACGCCGCGGACTACGGCGACG
>JBKJUD010000470.1:0-12609 GCA_046590735.1 Candidatus Eiseniibacteriota bacterium
CCAATCGCATCGTGGCCGAGGCGGTGAGCCAGAAGAGTTGGATCACCCCCGCCGCCGAGTGGCTCGTCGACAACTTCTTCGTCGTCGACGAACAGCTCCGCGAGATCCGCGACGACCTGCCGGCCGGCTTCTACCGCGAGCTCCCGGTGCTGGGCGAGGGGCATCTCGCCGGCTACCCGCGCGTGTACGGCATCGCGTGGGCATTCGTCGCCCACACCGACAGCCGCTTCGATCCCGACACCCTGCGCCGCTTCGTGCAGGCCTACCAGCGCGTGCAGCCGCTGGCCATCGGCGAGCTGTGGGCGGTCACCATCTCGCTGCGCGTCGCGCTGGTCGAGAACCTGCGCCGGCTTGCCGATGCCATCGTGCGCGGCCGCGTCGCGCGCCAGGAAGCCGACGCGCTCGCCGACGACTTGCTGGGGCTGACGGGCGAGGGCGCGCGGTCGGTCGCCGCCGTGATGGCGAGCGACGACTATCCGTGGCCGGTGACCGAGTTCGCCGTCGAACTGGTGCAACGCCTGCGCGATCTCGATCCTGCGGTGACCCCGGCGCTCGCGTGGCTGCACCAGCGCCTTGCCGCGATGGGCACGACGATCGACGAGATCGCCATCGTCGAGCACCAACGCCAGGCGGCGGCGACCGTGACGGTGCGCAACATCATCACCAGCATGCGCCTGATGTCGGCGATCGACTGGAACGCCTTCTTCGAGTCGGTCAGCCTCGTCGACGAACGGCTCCGGGACGGCAGCGATTTCGCGGCGATGGATTTCGCCAGCCGCGACAGCTACCGTCACGCCATCGAGGAACTGGCGCGCGGCTCGGGCCTGTCCGAACTCGATGTCACGCAGACGGTGCTCGCGCGCGCGACCGAGGCGCGGGCACCCGCGCCGGGCGAGGCGGCGTCCCCCGCGTCGCCCGGCGACGTCGCCGACGCGCGCCGCGCCGACGCGCGCCGCGCCGACCCCGGCTACTACCTGATCGGCAGCGGCCGCCGCGAGTTCGAACGCGCGCTCGGATTCCGCCCGCGCACCATCCTGCGACTGCGGCGCGCCTTCATCGATGCGGCAACGCCGGGGTATCTCGGGACCTTGCTGCTGCTGACCCTGGCGATTCTCGCCATTCCCCTGGGCCTCGAGTACGGCGCCCGGCTGTCCGTGCGCGGGCTGTTCGCGCTGGGCCTGCTCGCCCTGGTGCCGGCCTCCGATCTCGCGGTGGCGTTGCTCAATCGCTTCGTCACCAGCGTCGTCGCGCCGCGGCTGCTGCCGCGCCTGACGTGGGAGACCGGGGCGCCGCCCGAGTATCGCACCCTGGTGGTGGTGCCCACGCTGCTCAGCGGCCTCGCGCACGTCGAGGAGCAGGTCGACCGGCTGGAAGTGCACTACCTCGCGAACTCCGAGGGCGACGTGTACTTCGCGCTGCTCTCGGACTGGCCCGACGCGCGGACCGAACACGTGCCCGGCGACGAGCAGATCCTCGCCGCGGCGCGGGAGGGCATCGCGCGGCTCAACGAACGCCATGGCCCGGCGCCCGGGGGCGGCGAGCGCTTCCGTCTGTATCACCGGCGGCGCCTCTGGAACGCCCGCGAGGGTGTGTGGATGGGATGGGAACGCAAGCGCGGCAAGCTGCACGAGATGAACCGCCTGCTGCGCGGCGCAAGCGACACCACCTTCCTCCCTGCGGACGGCGGCGTCGTCCAGGCGCCACCTGGCGTCCGCTACGTCCTCACCCTCGACGCCGACACCCGGCTCCCGCTCGGCACGGTGACGCGCCTCGCCGGGACGATGGCGCATCCGCTCAACCGTCCGCGGCTCGACGCGCGCACCCAGCGCGTCGTGGAAGGCTATGCCGTGCTGCAACCGCGCGTGACCCCGCCCTTGCCGGGGCCGCACGGGTCGGTGTACCAGCGGCTCCACTCCGGGGGCTCCGGCATCGACCCCTACGCCGCCGCCGTCTCCGACGTCTATCAGGACCTGTTCGCCGAGGGCTCGTTCACCGGGAAGGGCATCTACGATGTCGACGCGTTCGAGGCGGCGATGGCCGGCCGCGTCCCGGAGAACTCCCTGCTCAGCCACGACCTGTTCGAGGGCACCTTCGCGCGCGCCGGGCTGGTCACCGACATCGAGTTGTTCGAGAGCGCGCCGACGCACTACCTGACCGGCGCCTCGCGCCAGCACCGCTGGGCGCGCGGCGACTGGCAGCTGCTGCCGTGGATCCTCGGCGAACGGTTATCGCCGGTGGGCCGCTGGAAGATGATCGACAACCTGCGCCGCACCCTCTCCATGCCGGCCGCGTTCCTCACGCTCGCCGTGGGGGCCGCGTGGCCCGGCTCCTCGCCCGCGCTGTGGCTCGCGTACATCCTGACCATCATCACCGTGCCGGCGCTGGTGCCGGCGGTCGCCGGCATCTGGCCGCGCGCGACCGGCATCTCCAAGCGCAGTTATCTGCGCGCCCTGGGGCGCGACTTCCACGCGGCGTTCGGCCAGGCCGCGCTGACCCTGACCATGCTCGCGCACCAGGCCTGGCTGATGTCCGACGCGATCCTCCGCACGCTGGTGCGCCTCTACCTGACCCACCGCCCGATGCTGCAATGGGAGACGATGGAGAACGCGGCCACGCGGGTGCCGCACACCCTCGCCGGCTACTATCGCCGCATGGCCGGGGCGGTGCTCCTCGCCGTGCTCGCCGGCGCGATGGTGGGCGCCCTGCATCCCGGGGCGCTGGCCGAGCTCCTGCCGGTGCTCCTGCTGTGGGCGGGCGCGCCAGCGGTCGCGTTGTGGGCCAGCCGTCCCGAATCGGCGGCGCGCCGTGTGCCGCTGTCGAGCGACGACCTGCGCTACCTGCGCCTCGTCGCGCGGCGCACCTGGAGCTACTTCGCCACCTTCGTGACCGCCGACAGTCACGCGCTGCCGCCGGACAACTTTCAGGAGACACCGCGGCCGGTGATCGCCGAGCGCACCTCGCCCACCAACATCGGCTTCTATCTGCTCTCGGTGGTCTCGGCGCACGACTTCGGATGGATCGGCACACTCGAAGCTGTCGAGCGCCTGGAGGCGACCCTCGGCACCATCGGCGCCCTCGAGAAGTACCGCGGACATCTGTACAACTGGTACGACACCGGCGATACCCGCGTGCTCGATCCGAAGTATGTGTCGTCGGTCGACAGCGGGAACCTGGCCGGCGCACTCATCGCGCTGGCAAATTCCTGCGAGGACATCATCGAGCGCATTCCGCCCGGCCGCGCGGGTGGCGGCGGCATCACCGACGCGGCGCTGCTGCTGCGCGAGGCGGCGCACGCCACCGCCGCGCCGACGGAATCCCCGCGGCTCGACGAGGCGCTCGACATCATTGTCGCCATCGCCGCCTCGCACGCCGTCACGCCGGCCGACTGGGCCGCGCGGCTGGCCGAACTGCAGGCCGCCGCGCGCACGGCCGCCAACCACGCGCAGGATATCGGCGGCGAGCCGGCCGCCGCGTCGCCGGCCCCGGTGCGCGAGGCCGCCGAGGCCCTGCGCGCCGCGGTCGATACCCACGCCCGCGACCTCGACGCGCTGATGCCGTGGGCCCGCCTGCGCGTCGACACCGCGGCGGCGCCCCTGATGACCGGCCTGCTGCCGCACTCGCTCGCCGACCTGGCGCCGCGCTGCGCCGCGCTCCTGCGCGACCTCCTGGAATTGCGCGCCTCGCTGGCCGCCACCGGCGAGGAGCCGGCCGCCCGCCTACGCAGCCTCGACCAACTCGCCGGCCAGGTCGAACGCTCCGCCGCCGCGGCCGTCGCGCTGATCGAGCGGCTGCGCGCGATTGCCGCCAGCTCACGCGCCCTCGTGCACGCGATGGAGTTCGGCTTCCTGTTCGACCCGGTGCGCATGCTGTTCTCGATCGGCTATCGCGTCAGCGACAGTTGCCTGGACGAAGGACGCTACGACCTGCTCGCGTCCGAGGCGCGCTTGCTCAGTTTCCTCGCGATCGCCAAGGGCGACGTCCCGGTGAAGCACTGGTTCCGCCTGGGGCGCCCGCTGACCCCGGTGGGCCGCGACTCGGCGCTGCTGTCGTGGTCGGGATCGATGTTCGAGTACCTGATGCCGGCGCTCGTGATGCGCTCGCCGATCGGCAGCCTGCTCGAGCAGACCTGCCGGTTGGTCATCGGGCGCCAGATCGAATACGGGGCCGAGCGCGACGTGCCGTGGGGCATGTCGGAGTCGGGCTACTACGCGCGCGACCTCGAGATGACGTTCCAGTATTCGAACTTCGGTGTGCCCGGACTGGGCCTGCGACGCGGGTTGGCCGACGACGTGGTCATTGCCCCATACGCCACCGCGCTCGCCACCATGTTCGAGCCGCTCGCGGCGGTGCGCAACCTTCGCGTCCTCGCCACCGCCGGCGCGGACGGGCACCACGGCTTCTACGAATCGCTCGACTACACACCGTCGCGGCTTCCGGCGAGCGAGACCCGCGCGGTGGTGCGGATGTACATGGCGCACCACCAGGGCATGGCGCTGGTCGCCCTCGCCAACGTGCTGCGCGGGGGCGCGATGCGCGAGCGCTTCCACGCCGAGCCGATGGTGCGTGCCAGCGAGCTGCTGCTGCAGGAGCGCACACCGCGCGACGTCGCGGTGGCCCGCCAGCGGCTGGAGAGCGTCGCGACGATGAGCGAGGTGCGCGAGCTGGTGTCGCCACACGCGCGCCATTTCGCCTCGCCGCATGGGGCCACGCCGCGCACGCAGCTGCTGTCCAACGGCCGCTACACGGTGATGGTGACGGCGGCAGGCGCGGGGTTCAGCCAGTGGCGCGACCTGGCGGTCACCCGCTGGCGCGAGGACGCGACGTGCGATGCCAGCGGCACCTGGATCTATCTGCGCGACGTGGCCAGCGGCGAGTTGTGGTCGGCGGGCTACCAGCCCACAGGCGCCGTGCCGGAAAGCTACAGCGCCCGCTTCGCCGAGGACCGTGCGGAGTTCACCCGCCGCGACGGCGCGCTGGTCACCCGCCTCGACGTGATCGTGACGTCGGAGGACGATGCCGAGGTGCGCCGAGTGTCGATCACCAACTACGGTGTGCGCACGCGCGAGATCGAGGTGACCTCGTACGGCGAGGTGGTGCTCGCCCCCCCCGCGTCTGACGCCTCGCACCGCGCCTTCTCCAACCTCTTCGTGCAGACCGAGAGCGTGCCCGAACTCGACACCCTGTTGGCGTCCCGCCGCCGGCGCGCGCCCGAGGAATCGGAGATCTGGCTGGCGCACGTATTGGCGGTAGAGGGCGAGACGGTGGGCGCGCTGGAATGGGAAACCGACCGCGCGCAGTTCCTCGGACGCGGGGGCCGCGTGCACGCGCCGCTCGCCGAGACCGCGGCCGGCGCGTACCTCACCGGGACCGTCGGCGCCGTGCTCGATCCCGTCGTCAGCCTGCGCCGCCGCATCCGCGTGCGACCCGGCCGCACCGTGCGCGCGACGTTCTCGACGCTGGTCGCGCCGACCCGCGCCGCGGCGCTCGACCTGGCCGACAAGTACCATGACGTGACCACCTTCGAGCGCGCCGCCACCCTGGCATGGACCCAGGCGCAGGTGCAGCTCCACCACCTCGGTATCAGCCCCGGGGAGGCCGACCTGTTCCAGACGCTGTCCGGGTCGGTGCTCTACGTCGACCCGGCGATGCGCGCCGCCCCCGCGGTGCTGGCGCGGGGCGCCGGCGGCGTCGAGGCGCTGTGGGCGCAAGGCATCTCCGGTGACCTGCCGGTGGTGCTGGTGACCATCGACGAGGCGGAGGACATCGGCATCGTGCGGCAGTTGCTGCGCGCGCACGCCTACTTCCGGCTGAAGCATCTCGCCGTCGACCTGGTGATCCTCAACGATCGTTCGCCGTCCTACGTGCAGGATCTGCAGACGCTCATCGAGACCCTCGTGCGCACCAGCCAGTACACCCCGCGTCCCGATGGCGCCGAGTCGCTCGGCCGCGTGTACACGCTGCGCGCCGATCGCATGACGGCCGCCCAGCGCGACACCCTGACCAGCGCCGCGCGCGTCGCCTTGTCGAGCCGGCGTGGCACCCTGGCGCAGCAGGTGGCGCGCGCCCAGCGGCCCGACGTCACGCCGGTGACGGCGCCCCGCCCGCGGCCCGCCGCTGCGGCGTCGCCGGTCCGGGCCGCCACGCCCCCCGGGATCGAATTTCACAACGGCCTCGGGGGGTTCGACGCCGACCACCGCGAGTACGCGATCACCCTGCGCACCGGCCAGTGGACGCCGGCGCCGTGGATCAACGTGCTCGCCAACCGCCGCTTCGGCACGCTGGTCTCGGAAGCGGGCGCGGGGTGCACGTGGTCGAAGAACAGCCAGGCGAACCTGCTCACCCCGTGGTCGAACGACCCGGTCACCGACCCGCCCGGCGAGATGTTCTACGTGCGCGACGATGACACCGGCGAGATCTGGTCGCCCACACCGCTGCCGATTCGCGAGCCGGAAGGGGAGTACCATATCCGCCACGGTCAGGGCTACTCGCGCTTCGCCTACGAGGCCCACGGCGTGGCGCTGGAGTTGCTGCAGTTCGTCCCGGCGGACGACTCGCTGAAGGTGGTGCGCCTCACGCTCACCAACCGCTCCTGGCGGTCACGGCGTCTGACGGTGACCGCGTATCTCGAATGGGTCCTCGGCGAGGCCCGGCGCAGCGCCGCGCCCGCGGTGATCACCGAGTACGACGAGGTCACCGGCGCCCTGTTCGCGCGCAATCCCTGGAGCCGCGACTTCGCCGGCCGGATCGCCTTCGCCGACCTGGCCGGCGCACAGCGCGCCTGGACCGCCGACCGCACCGAATTTCTCGGCCGCAACGGCAGCACCGAGCGCCCCGCAGCGCTGGTGCGGCGCGCGCCGCTGGCGGGCCACGCGGGCGCCGGTCTTGATCCCTGCGCCGCCTTGCAGGACACGCTCGACATCGCGCCGGGGCAGCAGGCGACGGTGGTGCTCTTCCTCGGCCAAGCCGCCACCCGTGAGGAGGCGCGTGCGCTGGTCACGCAGTATCGCGCCGCCGATCTCGACGCGCAGCTCGCGGAGGTCACCGAGGGCTGGGACCGCGTGCTGGGTACCGTGCAGGTGCGCACGCCGGAACGCTCGCTCGACCTGTTGCTCAATCACTGGCTGCTCTACCAGACGCTGGCCTGCCGGGTGTGGGCGCGTACCGCGACGTATCAGGCCAGCGGCGCCTTCGGCTTCCGCGACCAGCTCCAGGACATGATGGCGCTGGCCTCCACCCGGCCCGATCTCACGCGCGCGCACATCCTCAAGGCGGCCTCGCGCCAGTTCGTCGAGGGCGATGTGCAGCACTGGTGGCACGAG
The DNA here is from genome assembly GCA_046590735.1 of Candidatus Eiseniibacteriota bacterium. GTDB lineage: Bacteria > Eisenbacteria > RBG-16-71-46 > CAZEPH01 > CAZEPH01 > JBKJUD01. The sequence goes on from JBKJUD010000470.1 coordinate 7,320, forward strand.
CCGGCCGGCCGCGGCGTGCGCACGCGGATCTCCGACGACCTGCTGTGGCTGCCGTTCGCCACGCACCAATATCTCGAGGTGACCGGCGACCGCGCGATCCTCGGCGAGAACGTCCCGTTCCTCGAAGGCATGCAGCTGGCCGCCGGACAGGCGGAATCGTACTTCGAACCGCACGTCGCCAGCGAGCAGGCGACGCTCTTCGAGCACTGCGCGCGTGCCATCGACCACAGCCTGGCGGTGGGGTCGCACGGTCTCCCGCTGATCGGCACCGGCGACTGGAACGACGGGATGAACCGCGTCGGGATCGAGGGCAAGGGCGAAAGCGTCTGGCTGGCGTGGTTCCTGCATGCGGTGCTGACGCGATGGGCGCCGATCGCCACCGAGCGCGGCGAGACCGCGCGCGCCGCGGCCTGGGCCGCGCACGCGGACACGCTGCAGCACTCCATCGAGCGCGAGGCATGGGACGGCGCGTGGTACCGCCGCGCGTACTTCGACGATGGCACGCCGCTCGGCACGCAGGGCAGCGACGCCTGCGCCATCGATTCGATCGCGCAGTCCTGGAGCGTGATCTCCGGCGCCGGGGACCCGGCGCGCGCCCATCGCGCGATGGCCTCGGTCGACGAGCACCTGGTGCGGCGCGGCGAGGAGGTCGTGCTGCTGCTCACGCCGCCGTTCGACCAAAACACCGCACTCGAACCCGGCTACATCAAGGGCTACGTCCCCGGAGTGCGTGAGAATGGCGGCCAGTACACGCACGCGGCGGCCTGGACCATCATCGCTTTCGCGGCGCTCGGCGATGGCGACAAGGCCGCCGAGTTGTTCACGCTGCTCAACCCGATCATGCACACGCGGAGCCTGCAGGGCGTCCACCACTATCGCGTCGAGCCGTACGTGGTCGCGGGCGACGTCTACTCCGGGCCGCAGCACGCCGGCCGCGGCGGCTGGACGTGGTACACCGGCGCGGCGGGCTGGATGTATCGCGCCGGCATGGAGTGGCTGCTCGGCATCCGGCTGCGCAAGGGCACGCACCTGATGATCGACCCCTGCATCCCGCGCACCTGGCCCGGATTCACCGCCACCTTTCGCCGCGGCGCGACGCGCTACGAGATCGCCGTGGAGAATCCCTCGGGTGTGTGCCGCGGCATCACGTCGCTCGAGCTCGACGGCGTGGCGCGCGACGCGAGCGGCGGCATCCCGCTCGCCGACGATGGCGCCGCCCACCAGGTACGCGTCGTCCTGGGCGCCGAGCGTCCGGCCGTGCTCGAAACGGCCCCGTCGTGATCGACCTCCTGGAGACCGCCCGCCGGGCGATCGAGGCGGTCGCGGCGCGCGCCGTGGACCTCGTGCCCGACGGCGCGCGCATCGGGCTCGGCACCGGCCGCGCGGCCGAGGCATTCATCGACCTCCTGGGAGAGCGCCGCCGGGCTGGCCTGCGCGTGTGGGGCGTGCCCACCTCCACGGCATCCGCCGCCGCTGCGCGCCGCGCCGAGATCCCGCTGATCGAACTCGGCGAGGGCGGCCCGCTCGACCTCACCGTCGACGGCGCCGATGAAGTCGCGCCCAACCTGGATCTCGTGAAAGGCTGGGGCGGGGCGCTGGTCCGCGAACGCATCGTCGCCACCGCGTCCGGCACCCGGGTCATCCTGGTGGGCGAGGAGAAACTGGTGCGCGGTCTCGGACAGGGACGCCGCATTCCGGTGGAGATCATCCCGCAGGCCGAATGGCTGGTGGTGCGCGAACTGCAACGGCTCGACCTGGCGCCGGTGGTGCGCCGCGATGCCAGCGGCGCCGGCCCGTATCAGACCGACAACGGCAACCGCATCATCGATTGCGCGCCGCCGTTACCGCTCGCCGATGGACGCGAGGCGCGCCATCTCGAGCGCGTCCTGCGCGCGATCGTCGGCGTGGTCGATACCGGCCTGTTCCTCGGCACCGCCGACTGCGTGCTGGTCGGTCACCGCGACGGACAGGTCAGCGAGATGCGCGGGCGTCACTAGGGCCAACCGGGGCGCCGCGCGGGTCACCGTAACCACACGAATCGCGTGCCGGCGTTGCTGGGGGTGCGGGCGAGGTACGCGCCGCTCGGCGCCACGCGCCCGGCCGCATCGCGCCCATTCCACACCAGCGCGCCGTGTTCGCCGGCCGACGCGAGCATGCGCACCACCCGGCCCCGCAGGTCGTAGATCGTCACGCGTGCATCGCCGAGGACCGACGGCGCCAGCGTGAACTCCACGCGCCCGCGCGCCGGCGATCGCGCCACGCGCAGCGACGCCGTCGCCCCCCGTCCCGCGACCGGTTCGCGCACCGCGGTGACCGCGAACGGATTCACTGCGACATCCACCGTCGCGTCCGCCCGTCCGTACGCGAAGGTGCCCGCGCCCGGGCTGCCAAGCGGCGCGAAGGCCAGCGGCAGCGCGACCCACGGTCCCCACCCGGTGTCCTGGTTGTAGGTGACGAGCGGCGTCCCGTCGGCGACCGACCACAGCGTGATCTCGTAGGTGTAACCCGAGCTGCCGGCCAGCGTTGCGCCGTCCGGCGCGAACGCCACGCCCTGCGCGTACCCCACGGTGAAGCCGGAATAGGTGCGTACCCGCGTGCCGTCGGCGACGCGGTAGGTCTGGATGTTGTTGCCGTACTGGTCGAGCGCCACCGCGATGGTCTGCCCGTCGGGCGACCAGTCCATCGCGAACACGCCCGCGTTGTCGACGATGGCGATGCTGCGGATCAGCGACCACGCGCCGGGCTCGTACAGCTTGACGGTCCCATTCTCGGAACACGCAGCCAGCGTCGAGCCGTCCGGCGAGAACGCCACCCGCGAGGGTACCGTGCCGATCGGCAGCGTCAGCAGCAGGTTGCCGGTGGGCGGATCCCAGACCTTCAGTGCCGCATCGCGGCCGCCGGAGACCAGGTAGGTTCCCAGCGGCGACCACGAGACATCGCTCGTGCCGTCGGTGTGGCCGGCCAGCGTGCGCACCAGCGCGCCATCGGCCGTCGTCCAGATCTTGATGGTGCGATCCGGCGTGCCCGGCCCCGACCCTGCCGCGGTGGCGATCTGCGCGCCGTCGGGCGAAAAGGACACGCCGTTGAGGGCATCGGCGTGCCCGATCAGCGAGACCTGCAGCGCGCCGGTGAGCGGATTCCAGAGACGCGCGGTGAAGTCGTGCGACGCGCTCGCCAGCAGGTCGCCGGCGCGGGAGTACGCCACGTCGGGGATGCGTGCGGCGTGCGCGCCGAAGGTGCGCAGGAGCGCGCCGTCGGACAGTTGCCAGCGGTAGACATGGCTGTCGAAGGCACCGGCGACGAGAGTCTGGCCGTCCGCCGCGTACTCGACCGAGCTGGCGTACGGAGTCGGCAGCGTGCGCAACAGTGCGCCGTCGGATACCCGCCACTGCACCACGGTGTTGTCGCCCGCGGCGGAGGCCACGGTCAGCCCGTCGGGCGCGTAGTCGACGCCGTACACGCCATCGCCCTGGCCCGTGAGCGAACGGATGACGGTACCGGTCGACACGTTCCACAACTTGACGGTGTTGTCGAAACTGCCGGAGACCAGGGTCGATCCATCCGTCGAATAGGCGAGGGACATGACGAAAAAGGTGTGGCCGGTGAGGGTGCGCACCAGCGCGCCGGTCTGCACGTTCCAGATCTTGATCGTGCCGTCGCCGCTGGCGCTGGCCACCGTCACGCCATCGGGCGAGAACGCGCTGTCGAACACGGTCCACGTGTGTCCGGTGAAGGAGCGCAGCAACTGGCCGGTCGACACCCGCCACACCCGCAGCACGTAGCCTTGCCCGCACGCCAGCAACTGGCCGTTGGGCGAGAACGACACGGCGGTCGACACCTGCTCGTTGTCGCCGGTAAACGTGCGCACCAGCGTGCCGTCATCGACGCGCCACAGCTTGACGGGCACTTCGCCGCTGCCGTGCGCGACGTCGCCGGTGGTGGCGACGAACTGGCCGTCCGGCGAGATCGCCGTGCTCTGCACGCCCGCGTAGTGCGCGGCGAGGGTGTGCACGAGGGTGCCGTCGGACACCCGCCACAGCTTGCCGGTGTTGTCGACCGCGCTGCAGGTGGCCAGCATCGCACCGTCCGGGCTCAGGGCGACGGAGTTGACGCCGATGTGGCCGCCGGCGTTCCAGACGACCTGGGGCGAACCGGCGAACGACGGTGCGGCGGTGCAGGACAGCAGGAGGAGGGCGGAAGCGCGGCAGGTCGCGCGCAGGGAACGCGCGGGGGTGCGGATCATGGGACCTCCTCGTGGGAGGATCGTGAAGACGGGGCCGCCCGGGAGCGGAAGGGACATCAAGCGTAGCGAGCCGGCGAGGGCCGTGTCAACGCGTCGGCCCCCGCCGGTCTGTTTCGGTCCCCGGCCGGTTACGGGGCGTCGCTGGTACCGGGCGACGGGTCGGCTTCGCGCCGGAATGCTTCCATCCCTTCGCGAACCGCGACTTTCACGCCACGGATGGAGTAGGTCGCCCCCTCGCGCAGATGCTCGAGCTTGTCCTGCGCGGTCCCGCCGAGGTCGCGCGCCCTGTCCCCGATGACCCGCCGAGTCTCCCGTCCCGAGGCCGGCGCGAGCAACATCGCGACCCCCGCCCCGACTGCCGCCCCCAGCAAGAAGCTTCCCATCTGCGATCCGCCTGCATCAGTGTCGTTCATGTCGTCCCCCTCAGGTCTGATGGTCCCGGCCGCATCCCCCGGATGTGGCCATACGCCGCACCGGGACAGAGCCCGCGAGGACGCCGAAGGTTGCACTCGCCCCCGTGGGCGCCCGGCGGCCGGCCCAGATCGTGTCGAACCTGAGGAGCCGAGGCGATGGATCGCGGTGACCGGCGACGGCCTGGATGCGGAACGGCAGCGCTCGGCCAGCGCCGGCTTCGACCACCATCTGGTCAAGCCGGTCGACATCGCGATGGTGGGGGAACTGCTCGGCGAGTGACTCCTGCGTGGCTGCGCCGCCACGGACGGCGTCAGGCCTGCGCGCTTTCCTGCGCCAACGCCTCGTCGACCATCTGCTGCGCCTCCGCCACCAGCAGCGCGAGATGCGCGTCGCCCCGGAAGCTCTCTGCGTAGATCTTGTAGATGTCCTCGGTGCCCGAGGGCCGGGCGGCAAACCAGCCATTTTCGGTGACGACCTTGATGCCGCCGATCGCTGCGCCATTGCCCGGTGCATGGTCGAGCACGGCGGTGATTCTTTCGCCCGCCAGTTCGCGCGCGCTGATGCTTGCTGGCGTCAGTGCCTCGAGCAGCGCTTTTTGCGCGACCGTCGCCGGTGCTTCGACCCGGTTGGCGA
>JBKJUD010000077.1:0-3529 GCA_046590735.1 Candidatus Eiseniibacteriota bacterium
CGCCTCCCCCACCGCGCGCGTCGCCGCCAGCGCCGAGGATCTCTACCTGCTGTTGTGGAATCGCCGCGCGCTCACCGATCCCGCCGTGCGGACCACCGGCGATGTCGCGCTGGTCGCCGCGATGCTCGACAAGCTCAGCGAGGTCTGACCGATGCCCGCCTCCCCCAACACGCGCCTCTTTCTCGTGCGCCACGGCGCGACGGTGCTCACAGCCGAGGACCGTTTCGCCGGCGCCACCGACGTCGAACTCTCCGACCTCGGACGCGACCAGGCCGGCCGCCTCGCGCAACGCCTCGCGGGCGAGCGCCTGTCCGCCGTGTACTCCTCCCCGCTCGGCCGCACGATGGAGACCGCGCGCATCCTCACCGCGCCGCACGGTCTGGACGTGCAGCCGTGCCCCGACTTGCGCGAGATCAGCCACGGCCACTGGGAGCTGCTCACCCGCGCGGAAGTCGACGAGCGCTTCCCCGCCGAATCCGCCGCGTACGAGGAGGATCCTTTCACCTCCGCGCCCGCCGGCGGCGAGAGCGGGCTCGCAGTCACCGCCCGCGCGCTGCCCGCGTTGCTCGCGATCGTCCGCGCTCACCCCGGCGAAAAGGTGCTCGTGGTCTCGCACAAGGCGACGATCCGGTTGCTCCTGAGTTCGCTGCTCGGCTTCGACCCGCGCCGCTACCGCGACAACCTGGACCAGAGCCCCGCCGCGCTCAACATCGTTGACTTCCGCGACGCCACCCGCGCGCGGCTGACGCTGTTCAACGACACCTCGCACTACGCGGACACCGGCATGGAGATCCCGCACGAGCCGGGGGCACGGCTGTCCCGCTGGTGGCATCCGGCGAACCCGACGCCGTAGCGGTGAGAGGACTCGCGATGGATCGACGCACCGTTCACGGAGTGCACTTCCTGCGCGTGCGCGGCACCATGGTTGAACGCGCGCGCGCGCATGGGAAGCTACTGCGCGAAGATGTCGCGCGGGGGCCGCTCACCTTTCTCGCGGCGCGCAATCCGTCGCTGATTCGCCGCGCGCCGGGCCGGCATCGCCTGCCGGGGTTGGTGCCGGCGGCGGTGTGGATGTACGAGCACGTCGTCGTTCCGTTTCTCACGCAACGCGTCGGGTCCGAGTATCGCGCGGCGATGCGTGCGCTGAGCGACGCGAGCGGCGTGCCGCTGTCGGTCGTGCGCGGGGCATTCTTCCAGCCCGATGGCTTTACGCTGCTCGCCTGGCTCACCAAGACGCACGACCTGCAGGTCTCCCTGCCGCCGACCGCAGGCGGCGCGTGTTCCAGCGTCGTCGTGCAGCGCGCGTGGACGCGCGACGGACATCTGCTGGTCGGCCGCAATCTCGACTACCCCGCCTCCGGGTACTGGGAGCCGCACACCACCGTGGTGTTCCACGAGCCGAGCGAGACCGGCCAGATGCCGTACGTCGGCGTCACCTCGGCCGGCGTGCACACCGCGAGCCTCACCGCCGTGAACGCGGCAGGGCTCACGCTGGCGGCGCACGTGGTGGTCGGGCGGCAGTGCGATCCCCGCGGCCGCCCGTTCCTCCCCATCGGCGAGGAGATCATTCGCGGATCCCGCAGCCTGGACGAGGCGATCGATCGCGCACGGCGTGTGCGGCCGCTGGTGCCGTGGAGCTTCGTCGTGAGCAGCGCCGCGGAGGACGCGGCCGTGGTACTGGAGTTGACGCCCTCCGGCTGCCGCGTCGTCGGCGCGGACGACGGATTCCTCTCGCATTCGAATTCCCTACGTGCGCCGGAGCATCGCGCGCGTGAGGCCGTGTTGTCGGGCGCGGTGTGCGAAGACTTCGAAAGCCGGCGCTGCCGGTTGCGTGCGGTGTGCGAGCCGCTGCGCGGTGCGCTCGGGCCCGAGCACCTGGCCGCCGCCTTGGCCGACACCGTCGATCCGCTCAGCGGCGAGTCGCGCGTCGTCGGGAACACGGTGGCAAACGTGACGACCGTGGCGTCGGTGGTCATCGACGCGACGGCGCGGCGGCTGTGGGTCTCGACGCGTTGTGAGAGTCCGACGGCGCTGGGGGATTTCGTGGAGGTCGACCTCGACGGGTTCTGGGCGGGCGATCCGGATGCCTCGCTTCCCGTTCTTGATGTCGCGCGGCGTGAGAGTCCGGCGCTGATCGCGGCGACGCGGCACTTTCGCGCGGCGTACCGCGCGTGGCAGCTCGAGGAGCCCGCGCCGGGCTTTCGCGAGCGAGTGGTCGCGGAGCTGCGGGCGGCAGCCGGTGCATTTCCGGCGGACGGGCACTTGTGGTTGCTGCTGGGGCTCGTGCTGTTCGCGATGGAGCGGTTTGCGGAGGCGGACGTCGCGCTGCGCGAGGCGCGGGGGCGAAAGCTGTCGGAGCATGTGGCTGCCGTGTGCGAGCTGTTCCTGGCGCGGGGGTTGGACCTGCGCGGCGAGCGCGCAGCAGCGCTGGCCATCTACGCGCAGGGCGAGCGCGTGCGGGACGCGCGGTTGCAGCGCGCGTACGCGGCGGGGCGGCGGCGCGGGTATCGGGCGCGGGAGGCCAGGTTACTGGATGTGGATCTGCAGTTCCCGGATGCGCTGGGGTATTAGGTGCGCAGGCGGGGTCGGCGACGGATGATGAGGTGGTGGAGGCGGCGGGAATTGAACCCGCGTCCGAATACGGCTCAACGAAGGGTACTACGTGCGTGTTCGATCATTTGGTTTCGCCTCGAAAGCTCCGGTCGACAGGATCTTTCGCCGCTAGCCCCTGACGACTCTCGTCCGTCACCCCGGGGCGGGGATCGGGACCAGCCCACCGTTTATGGCATCAGATCCTCACGCCGGCAGGCGCACACGAGGCTGACGCACTGCCCTTATTTAGGCAGCGAGAGCGAAGTTATCGTTCGCAATTACAGTTTTCCACCTGTTTAACGAGGCAGCGGAGACCTCGGCACGCACCCTACGCATCAACGCACCCGTCGAAGCCTGTCGCCCCCACGCGGTACATCCATCCGATGCTGCGGATCGCTCCACGGTAGCATCGGCGGGGCGGGAGGGCAACAAATCGCGCGGCGGGGGCCGGCAGTCGCAATCCCATCCGTCAGTTGCGGGAGGCGGGCCATTGGAAAGCCGCAAGGCCGGGGCTGCGCACGATGGCCCCACCGGGCGCCACGGCGAGCACCTCGCAGCCGGCGCGCCGCGCCAACGCGAGCGCCGCGCGTGGCCCGACGACGAACCCGGCGGTCGCCATGGCGTCGGCGTCGACCCCGCGGCGGGCGATCGCGGTGCAGCTCAGACTGCGGCGCACCGGATGGCCCGAGCGGGGATCCAGGATGTGGCCGATGGCGCGGCCGCCGCGGCGCACCGTGCGTTCGGCCTGCGACGAGGTGGCCACGCTCCCCCGCACGAGCCGCAGCGTCGCGAGCACGCGGTCCGCGCCGCGCGGATCGGCGATCAGCACCGGCCAGCCGTCCGCGCCCGGCGGTGCGTCAAGCGCGAGCACCTGGCCGGCGAAGTCGAGCAGCGTGCGGTGGACACCGTGCGCCTCGAGCAGCGCGGCGGCGCGGTC
>JBKJUD010000169.1:0-2711 GCA_046590735.1 Candidatus Eiseniibacteriota bacterium
ACCTGCGTCCGCGCGACATCCTGCGCGACGACGACTTGTACGATGGCGTCGTGATCGACAGCGTCCGCGTGCGCTGAACCCCCGGCGGCGCGCCCCCCGGGCCCAGATTCTGCGCGCCGCCCGCCTGCCGTGGTACAGCCTCGCGCGTGGCCTGCCGATGAGTACTGACACCCGTTGCCCCCGGGGAGTCCGCGGGGGACCCGCCCCGATGGCGGAACAATCGCGCAACGCTTTATATCAGAGGCAGTCAGCGCATCCGGGGAGGGCTCGTCGTTGACGCTATTGAGGCTGTGTGCTAGGATCAGAACACGTCAGGAATCGTGGTGCGCGGGGGAGGAGGACGCGGGGCGGGGGCTGCCAGTCGCGGTACGAGAAACCGGTCACCCGTGCGTCTGCCGACAGGGTGACAGGGAATCTCGGAGCGTCCGGTGGACAGCCTCGCCCCGATACTCCATCCCGCGGCGTCACCACACGTGGCGTGGTACGGACGTGCTCGGCTGGCCACACGCTGCCTGCGTTTCATGTGGTGCTGCCGACAGATTCGCCCGCGTCTCCCTGCGCCGGACACCGACCCTATCGGTCCCGGCGTTCTGCGGAACCGGGAGGTCATCCCGAATCGCTACTCCGTCTGTGCCCAGCAGACAGCTTTGTCTCGCACCCGGCGTTTCCCTGGCACCGACGCCACGTGGCTCCCAGCCCGTGACGCGATCCTGCCGAGCCAACCCGGTGGACAGCCCGACGCGGAGGAGCGCACCAAGACCCTTTGCTATTGACGTGTCGTCGCCGAGTGGTGGTTCCCCCTTCGCTCTCCGCGTCTCGCCACAGGTACCGCGCGCTGTCCCCTCGGGGACGCGACCGGCGCCGCGCGGCGAAATGCGTTCCGGGTGGACCACTCGGGCAACGAATCTTCCCAGAGTCTTGGGCCGTCGCTGTCCGGACGCGCTAGCGTCTCATCAACATTGCGCATCGACCCGGCAGGTCTTCAAACACCTGGAGGGTACGTGGGGACTCCCGTGAACAGCATTGAATCGACATCGGTGGCGAGGGAGCGTGGGGCCACAGCCCCGCTGCTATTGAGGTCCGACGAGGCCGCGCTGGGCGCCGGCGGAGCACGCGCGGCTGCCGCGGCGCAGGCCGCCAGTTCGTACATGCCCGTGGATGTTGCATGGCATGCCGCGAGCGCGGAGGAGGGTTTCTACCTGCGCGTCGGCAAACGCGCGCTCGACATCGTCGGCGCCGCCATCGGGCTGCTGCTGACCGCCCCGCTGATCATCCTGGCGGCGGTGATGGTCAAGCTCGACTCCGAAGGACCGATCTTCTATCGCAGTGTCCGGCTGGGACATAATCAGCGGCCCTTCATGTTCTACAAGATGCGCTCCATGCACGATGGCGCGCACGCGCACCGGCACAAGATCCTCCACCTGAACGAGGTCGACGGGCCGGTGTTCAAGATGTCGAACGATCCGCGCATCACCCGCACCGGGCGATTCCTGCGCAAGACGTCGATCGACGAGCTGCCGCAGCTGTTCAACGTGCTGCGCGGCGACATGAGCCTGGTCGGTCCGCGTCCGCCGATCCCCGAGGAAGTAGCCAAGTATGAGCCCTGGCAGCGCCGCCGTCTCGACGTGAAGCCCGGCGTCTCGTGCCTCTGGCAGATCAGCGGCCGCAGCACCCTCGGATTCGACGAGTGGATGCGGCTCGACATGGAGTACATCCGCCGGCAGTCCCTCAGCCTCGACCTGCAGATCCTTCTTCGGACAATCCCTGCCGTGCTCTCCGGTAGGGGCGCCTTCTGACCGCACGGCACACGACCGGCGCACTCGCACTTTGTCTGATCGCGGTCGGCGCGGCGTGCCGGCTGTACCACCTTGGCGCCCAAAGCCTCTGGGTGGATGAAGTCATGAGCCTGCAGGCGGCGGGATGGTCCAGCCATCTCTCGATCGCCCAGGTTCTCGAGAATTATCACGGGCCGCTCCACGCGGTCGTCCTCGCCGTGGTGGCCCATCAGGCCGGATGGTCCGAAGCCGCCGTGCGCTGGCCCTCCGCCGTTGCCTCGATCCTCACCCTGCCGTTGATCTTCGCCCTGTCTCGCGCGCTGTTCCCCGGTCCAGGCACGCGCGGGACCGCGCTGGTCGCGGTGGCCCTCGCCGCGCTCTCGCCCTTTGCGGTCTGGTACGCGCAGGAATGCCGCAACTACGCCTTCGTGATGTTCTTCGCCACGCTGTGCCTGTGGGCGGCCTGGCGGCTGTTCGCCGAGGACGGCGGCGCCCGCGGCGCGGCGCGGGCCCGATGGTGGGCGGTGCTGGCGGTGGGCGGGTGGGCGGCTATCCTGTCGAATCTCGATGCCGCGTTCCTGCTGCTGGGGCTCGGGCTGGCGGCGCTGGTGCTGCGCCCGTCCGTGGTGCGCGAGCGGACGGCGTGGCTCGCGCTCGCGATCATCGTGATCGGCGTCGCGCCGTGGGCGCCGGCCGTCTTCGGCTGGCTCGACGTCGGGCGGCTGACCGGCACGGTGGAGTCGGCGCCGTTGCGCGGCGCGACCACCTTGCCCGCGATGGCCGTTCCCTTCGCCTTCTATACCTACTGCACCGGCTACTCTCTGGGTCCGTCGCTGCGCGAGCTGCACGTCTCGACCGCGTGGCCGGTGCTGCGCCCGTGGATGTGGGCGATCGCGCCCGCGGCCCTGGGCTTCGCGCTGGCCGGGATGGCCGGGC
>JBKJUD010000055.1:0-8039 GCA_046590735.1 Candidatus Eiseniibacteriota bacterium
ACCCGGTTTCTTGAACGCTGGAAGGAAGCCATGGCGCTGACCGATGGCGCCACGTTGCCGGAAGCGGCCCAGGACCGCGCCCTGTCGGAAGCCACCGCCTTCGCCATCCGCATCGACGTGGCCGAGGAACTCACTCGCCTCAACTCGCACCTCGACGAGATCGAGCGACTGGTCAAGAAGGGCGGCGAGGTCGGTAAGCGGCTGGACTTTTTGATCCAGGAACTGCACCGCGAGGCCAACACCATGGGCTCGAAGTCGGCGGCGCTGGAACTCACTCGCGTGTCGGTCGACATGAAGGTGCTGATCGAGCAGATGCGCGAGCAGGTCCAGAACATCGAGTAATCAACTACAGCGCCCGCGCAATCACCTCGCGCATGATCTCGTTGGTGCCGCCGTAGATGCGCTGTACGCGGGCGTCGACATACATGCGCGCGACCATCGTCTCATTCATGAAGCCGCTGCCGCCCCACATCTGCAGCAGGTCGTCGAGCGCTCGGCCCTGCGCTTCGGAGGCCCACACCTTGGCCATTGCGGCGGTGGGCACGTCGAGCGTACCGGCCACGAGGCGCTCCACGCAGCGGTCGATGAAGGCGCGGCCGACCGTGATCTGGGTGGCCACGTCGGCGAGCTTGAACTTGGTGTTCTGAAAGTCGGCGATCGGCTTGCCGAAGGCCTTGCGTTCGCGCACATAGGCGAGTGTCGCTTCGTAGGCGCCTTCCATGCCGGCCAGCGCCGTTACGCCGATGATGAGCCGCTCGTAGGGCAGGTCGCCCATGAGCTGGTAGAAGCCCTGGCCCTCGACGCTGCCGAGCAAGTTCTCCACCGGCACGCTCACGTTGTCGAAGAAGAGTTCGGCTGTGTCCGATGCCTTGAGGCCGATCTTCTCGAGCAGGCGGCCGACCTTGAACCCCGCGCATTCCTGGGTCTCGACGATGAGGATCGACGTGCCGCGCGCGCCCTGCGTCGGATCGGTCTTGCACGCCACGAGCACCACACCCGCGTGGAAGCCGTTGGTGATGAAGGTTTTCGCGCCGTTGACCACGTAGTTGTCGCCGCGCCGCTCGGCGCGGGTGCGCACTGCCTGCAAGTCGGAGCCGGCGTCGGGCTCGCTCATGGCGATCGCGCCCACCAGTTCACCGCTTGCCAGCCGCGGCAGAAAGCGGCGCTTCTGGTCTTCGGTGCCGTGGTTGAGGAAGTAGTGCGACACGATGGCGTGCACCGACGTGCTCATGCCGGTGAGGGCACGGCGCGCCTTCTCTTCGTAGATCACGGCCTCGTGGCGAAAGTCACCGCCGCCGCCGCCGTACTGCTCGGGAATGTCGGCGCACAGCAGGCCCACCTCGCCAGCGCGGTGCCAGAGCGAGCGGTCGACATAGCCGCGCTGTCGCGCCTCGGCGTCGCCGGGCATCACTTCGGCTTCGATGAAGCGCACCGCGGTGTCGCGAAAGCTATCGAGCTCGGGGTCGCTCCAGGAGCGGGGGAATTGCAGCGGCATAGGTGGCAGTCCTCGTGTTTCAGTTGACACGCCGGTCGCGGCCTGCCCAGTGCGGCTCGCGAAGCTGGAATTTCTGCAGCTTGCCGGCAGCCGACACCGGCAGCGCGTCGCGGAATTCGACGCTGCCTGGGCACTTGTAGCCGGCGATCACGGTCTTACAGTGGGCGATCACGGCGGCCTCGTCGCAGTCGTGGCCGGGGCGCCGCACGACGACGGCGTGCACCCGCTCGCCCCAGCGCTCGTCGGGCACGCCGATCACGGCGCACATCAGCACCGCGGGCATCTGCGCAATGGCGTTTTCCACCTCGCCCGAGTACACGTTTTCGCCGCCGCTCACGATCATGTCCTTGAGCCGATCGACCACGTAGAGGTAGCCGTCCGCGTCCATGCGGCCGGCGTCGCCGGTGTGCATCCACCCGTCACGCAGGGCCGCCTCGGTCTCGGCGGGCTTATTCCAGTAGCCCTGCATCACCATCGGCCCGCGCGCGGTGATCTCGCCCACAGTGCCCACGGGGCATTCGTGGTCGTCGCCATCGACGATGCGGATCTCGGCGATTGGCACCGGCCGGCCGGCGGCACGCAGCCAGCGCGCCCGGTTCGGGCCCGGGCGATGTTCTTCGGGGCCGAGCACGACGACGACGGGCGAGAGCTCGGTCATGCCATAGACCTGCGCAAAGCGCGCAGCAGGCAAGGCGTGCATCGCCTGTTCGAGCAGCGTGGCATCGATGGGCGCGGCACCGTACAGCACGAGATCGATGCTCGACAGATCGAACTCCCCGAAGCGCGGGTACTCGACCAGCCGCTTGATCATCAGCGGCACCAGGAACAGCTCGTTGCCACCGTGCGCCTGCACCGCGTGCAGGATGGCGAGCTCGTCGAACATCGGCACGATGACGAGCGGGGCGAGGCGCAGTTGCACGAGTACCGTGAGCCCGCAACCGGCGACATGGAACATCGGCGCCGCCACCACGTTCACACTGCCCAGCGGGCGCTCGATGGACGCGATGTTGGAGAGCGCGTTGCAGTACAGGTTGGTGTGGCTCAGCATCACGCCCTTGGGCATGCCGGTGGTGCCGCCGGTGTACATCACGGCGGCCAGGTCGTCGCCACGGCGCCCGGCGTCGGGCACGGGGCGATGGCGATCGACAAGTGCCTCGAACGACACCATGCCCTCGGGCGTGGCGGCGCTGCCGCAATGGATCACCGTCGCCAACGATTTCGACAAGCCGCGCAGCGCACCGACCATCGGCGCGAACGTGTCGTCGACGATCAGCACCCGCGTGTCGCAATCGTCGAGCGAGTAGGCCACCTCCTTGGGATTCCAGCGGATGTTCACCGGGTTCACCACGCCGCCCGCCCACCAAGTGGCGTAGAAGAACTCGACGTAGCGGATCGAGTTGAGCGCGAGCATGCCCACACGTGCACCGGGCTCGACGCCGAGCGCCTGCAGGGCCGCAGCCAGGCGCGCCACGCGGTCGGCGAAGTCAGCGCGTGTGCGCCGCTCCTCGCCGCACACGAAGCCCGTTTCGTCGGGCCGCTCGCGCAGGCCCTTGTGCACGGGCTGGGTGAGGTACATGGGGGTCTCCGGGGTTCTCGTTCTCGGGTCGGGCCGGCGCGCGATCAGCCGGTCGCGCCCCACTCCTGCAATGCATCGTCGAGCGAGCCGAGCCGGGCCGATGTCGGCGCCACTGTGCCGCTTCGCGAGAAGCGCGGTGCGGGTGCCGGCTGCACCACGCCGTCGATCTGCACGAAGGTCTCGCGGGCGCGGTTGTGCGGGTGTTCGGGCGCCTCGTCCCAGTCGAGCACGGGCGCGAAGCATGCGTCGCTGCCTTCGAGCAGCGTGCACCATTCGTCGCGGGTGCGGGTAGCGAAGACCGCGGCCAGGCGCTCCTTGAGGTCGGGCCAGCGCGACGGATCGAGTTGCGCATCGAACAGCGGGTCGTCGGCGATGCCGCACTTCTGGCGCAGCTCGGCATAGAATTGCGGCTCGATGGCACCGACTGACACGTGCTTGCCATCGGCGCAGGTGTAGGTAGCGTAGAAGTGGGCGGCGCCGTCGAGCATGTTGGCGCCTCGCTCATTGCTCCAACGGCCCTTCGCCTTGAAGCCGTACATGAAGGCAGAGAGCAGCGACGCCCCGTCGGTCATGGCCGCGTCCACCACCTGGCCGTGGCCCGAGCGCTGCGCTTCGTGCAAGGCGGCCAGCAGGCCGACCGTGAGCAGCATGCCGCCGCCGCCGAAGTCACCCACGTAGTTAAGGGGCGGCACCGGCGGCTCGCCGGCGCGCCCGATGGCGTGCAGCGCGCCGGTGAGGGCGATGTAGTTGATGTCGTGCCCGGCGGCCTGCGCGAGCGGCCCGTGCTGGCCCCAGCCCGTCATGCGGCCGTAGACGAGCTTCGGGTTGCGTGCGAGGCAGGGCTCGGGGCCGAGGCCGAGCCGCTCCATCACGCCGGGGCGAAAGCCTTCGATCAGCACGTCGGCGTGCGCGACCAGCGCGTGCGCGGCAGCGGCGCCCTCGGCGCCGCGCAGGTCGACCGGCACGGTGCGGCGGCTGCGGCCAGTGACGTCGGTGGGGTCGACGGTGGTGCCGGGGCGCGCGAGGCGCAGCACGTCGGCGCCCAGGTCGGCCAGCACCATCGCGCACCAGGGCGCCGGCCCGAGCCCGGCGAATTCCACCACTTTCAAGCCAGCAAGCGGTCCATGCATTGGGTCGACTCCGATTTTTTAAGACGTTATGTAGTGTCGTTGACGGGTGCGGCCACCGTCAGGCTGTCGGCAGCACGTGGTCGGCGAACTGCTCGCGCAGCTTGGTCTTGAGCAGCTTGCCGGTGGCCGTGTGCGGCAACTCGTTCACGAATACCACGTCGTCGGGCAACCACCATTTGGCCAGCTGCGTGCCAAGGTGGTCGAGCAGCGCGCCCTTGCTGACTTCGGCACCGGGCCGCTTGACGACGATGAGCAGAGGCCGCTCCTGCCATTTGGGGTGGGGCACGCCGATCACGGCGGCTTCGGCGACGGCGGGGTGGCCCATCGCCGCGTTCTCGAGCTCGATGGAGGAGATCCATTCGCCGCCCGACTTGATGACGTCCTTGGCGCGGTCGACGAGCTGCAGGTAGCCGTCTGGGTCGATGGTGGCGATGTCGCCGGTGCGCAGGTAGCCGGCCCCGTCGAGCGCGTCGCCACCTTCGCCCTTGAAGTAGCCGCTCGCGATCCACGGCCCGCGCACCCGCAGGTGGCCGCGCGAGACGCCGTCCCACGGCACCTCGTTGTCGTCGTCGTCGACCAGGCGCAGGTCGACGCCCCAGATGCCGCGACCCTGCTTGAGTTTGACCTTGACGAGTTCGTCGTCGGGCAGGCCGACGTGCTTGGGCAGGAAGCGGCTCGCCACGCCGAGCGGGCTGGTCTCGGTCATGCCCCATCCTTGGGTGGCGCGGCAACCGAACTGGCGCTCGAAGCGCTCGATCATCGGCCGCGAGATGGCAGCGCCGCCGATCGCCACGCGCTTCAGGCCGAGCGCGCGCGGGTCGAGTTCGGGGTGGGCGTCGAGATACTGGAACAGCATGAGCCAGACTGTGGGGACGCCCTGCGACATCGTCACTTTCTCGTCGCGCATCATCGCGAAGACGTTTGCGCCGTCGAGGTGCGGGCCGGGCAGCACCAGCTTGGCCCCCACCATTGCCGCCGCATACGGCGTGCCCCAGGCGTTGGCGTGGAACATGGGCACGATGAGCAGCAGCGTCTCGGCCGATGTGAGGCTCGACGTGTCGGGCGCGATTGCCGCCAGCGTGTGCAGCATCGTCGAGCGGTGCGAGTACAGCACGCCTTTCGGGTTGCCGGTGGTGCCCGAGGTGTAGCAGAGCGACGATGCCGTGCGCTCGTCGAACTCGGGCCAGTCGTACTCGGTGCTCTGCGCGTCGACGAGGTCGTCGTACGCGACGAGGTTCGGCAGCGCCACGTCGGGCAGGTGCGCGCGGTCGCACATCGCCACATACGTGTGCACGCTCGGCAAGCGCGGTGCGAGCTGCGCGACCAGCGGCGTGAAGCCGACGTCGAAGCACAGCACGCGGTCTTCGGCGTGGTTAACGATGTACTCAATCTGCTCCACGAAGAGCCGCGGGTTCACGGTGTGCAGCACCGCGCCCGAGCCCGAGACGCCGTAGTAGAGCTCGAGGTGGCGGCGGCTGTTCCAGGCGAGCGTGGCGACCCGCTCGCCGTGCTGAACGCCGAGCTGGCGCAACGCATTCGCTGCCCGTTTGGATTGCTCATGGATGCCGTGCCAGGTGGTGCGGTCCATGCCGCCCTCAGGCAGGCGCGACACGATCTCGGTGTCGGCGTGGTAAGTGGCCGCGTACTCGATGAGCGACGAGATGAGCAACGGCCGATCCTGCATGAGTCCGAGCATGGTGTCTCCGTTGTGGTCGTGAATCGTGTTACAGCCGTTCGACGATGGTCACGTTGGCCATGCCGCCACCTTCGCACATCGTCTGCAATCCGTAACGGCCATTGCGCTGCTGCAGCACGTTGAGCAGTGTTGTCATCAGCTTGGTGCCCGAGGCGCCGAGCGGGTGGCCAAGCGCGATGGCACCGCCGTTCACGTTGAGCCGGGCCGGGTCGCCACCCGTCACCTTCAGCCAAGCGAGCGGCACCGGCGCGAACGCCTCGTTGACCTCGTAGGCGTCGATGTCGGCGATGGTCATGCCGGTCTTCTTGAGCGCGAGCAGCGTCGCGGGGACGGGTGCCTCGAGCATGATCACCGGGTCACCACCCGTCACCGTCATGTGATGGATGCGGGCCAGCGGCTTGAGGCCATGCGCCTTCAGCGCTCGCTCGTTCACCACCAGCACGCCGCTCGCGCCGTCGGCGATCTGGCTCGCGTTGGCGGCAGTGATGGCGCCGCCTTCCTGCAGCAGCTTCACGGCACCGATGCCTTCGAGCGACGCATCGAAGCGGATGCCTTCGTCGACTGTGTGCGGCTCGCTCTCGTCCGCCCCTTCCGCGCGGCGTGCGGCCAGCGGCAGCACCTCGGCCCCGAAGCGGCCGGCGCGCGTCGCCTCGATGGCACGGCGGTGGCTTTCAAACGCATAGCGGTCGAGCTGCTCGCGGCCGAAGCCGTACTTTTTCGCAAGCATCTCGGCGCCCATGAACTGGCTGAACTCGATGTCGGGGTAGCGCGCCTTCATGTGCGGGCTCATGTAGTGCCCAAGCCCGTTCTTGCGCGGCAGCACACTCGCCGTACCCATCGGCACCCGGCTCATGCTTTCCACGCCCGAGGCAATCACGCAGTCCATCGCGCCCGACATCACGGCCTGTGCGGCGAAGTGCAGCGCCTGCTGCGACGAGCCGCACTGCCGGTCGAGCGAGGTGCCGGGCACCGACTCGGGCAGCTTCGACGCGAGCACGGCGTTGCGGGCGACGTTGTTTGACTGCTCGCCGGCCTGGCTCACACAGCCCATGATCACGTCGTCGATGGCGGCCGGGTCGATGCCGGTGCGGTCAAGCAGCGCATCGAGCACCTGCGCGCCCAGGTCGACGGGGTGCCAGCCGGAGAGGCGGCCATTGCGACGGCCCCCTGCGGTTCGGACGGCGGCAACGATGAAGGCTTCAGGCATGAAGAACTCCTGGTGGTGGTGTGTGTGCGGGGTGAGGGCTTTGACCGGTTCAGCCCGGGCGTGTGGTGCGCGTTGGCGAGGGAGCTTCGACGTTCAGCGCGGCGCCATGCGGATCGCGCCGTCGAGGCGCACGCACTCGCCGTTGAAGTAGCCGTTGGTGATCATGGTCTCGGCAAGATGCGCGTACTCGTCGGGTTTGCCCAGTCGCTTGGGGAAGGGAACGCTCGCAGCGAGCGCGTCTTTCACCTTTTCGGGCGCGCCTTGCAGCAAGGGTGTGTCAAAGAGGCCTGGCAGGATGGTGTTGACACGGATGCCTTCGCCCATCAGGTCGCGTGCAATCGGCAACGTCATGCCCACCACGCCGCCCTTCGACGCGCTGTACGCCGCCTGACCCATCTGTCCGTCCACGGCCGCCACTGATGCGGTGTTCACGATGGCGCCGCGTTCACCGTCGGGCAGCGGAGCGAGCGTGAGCATGCCGGCGGCCGATTTGGCGATGCAGCGAAACGTACCGAGCAGGTTGATCTGCACGATGCGGTCGAAGTTGGCGAGCGGGAAGTGTTTGATCTCGCCAGTTGTCTTGTCGCGGCTCGCCGTCTTGACGGCGGTACCGGTGCCGGCGCAATTCACAAGCACACGCTCCTGGCCGTGCGCCGCGCGCGCCTTGGCGAAAGCAGCGTCGACCTGCTCATCGGAAGTGACGTCGACCTTGCAGAACACGCCACCGAGTTCGCGTGCGAGCGGCTCGCCAGCATCGACATTGAGGTCGAACAGGGCCACCTTCACGCCGTGCGCGGCGAGTCGACGTGCGGTGGCGGCACCGAGGCCGGAAGCGCCGCCCGTAATGACCGCGGCGATCGAGTGGTCGAGCTTCATCGTGTGTCCTTGCGGCCGTGGACGACCTCGTCATGAATCGTCTGGCGGTCTAAATTGTA
>JBKJUD010000206.1:0-5770 GCA_046590735.1 Candidatus Eiseniibacteriota bacterium
CCTGATAGCCCGGCCGGGGCACCCCTGCTATAGTCCGTCGCCATGTCGACCTTTCGCCGCTATCTGCCGCCGATCAACTCCCGCGGGTACTTCCTCCTGCTGGGCGCCGTCGCCATCTTCATCCTGGGGCCGCTGGGGGGCATCACCGCCGCCTACATGAACTTCTCGCTCGGCTTCTTCGTCGGCGGGCAGGTGCTGGCGGGTATCCTCGGCTCGGTCGTAACCTACGGGTACGGCGCCGAGGGCAAGCACGGTGCGAACTACATGCAGACGATGGCGGCCTCGGTCGCCGGTCTCATGGGACTCGCGGTGCTGATTCAGGCGATGACCTGGCTGGGGCTGCCGGAGCCGCCGGTGTGGAAGTTGGTGCTCTACTTCCTCAGCATCGGCATGTTCGGCGTAGGTGTGGGGATGCTGTACACGCCGTTGCTCGTGGACAAGATGCGTCTCAGTTATCCCTCCGGCTTTGCGGTCGCCAACATCCTGCGCGCGCTCACCGACATCCGCGTGCTGCGCACCTCGATTACCAAGCTCGGGGGCGGCATCGTGGCGGGGATCGGCACCAGCCTGGGTGCGAACTTCTTTCCGGCCGTCGGCGCCACCGGGTTCACGCCGTCGACCTTCGGCGCCGGGATCATCGTCGGGGCGCGCATCGGCGTGCCGGCCGTGGTGCTGGCGACCATCGGACACTTCTTGACGCCGTGGCTGCGGGAAAACGGCTGGCTCGATGCGAATGCCCCCTTCCGCAAGATCGGATTCATCCTCGCGCTCGGCACCATCATGGGGGCCGCCGCGGTGGACATGGCGGTGCTCGCGACAACCGCGATCAGGCAACTCGGCCAAGCCCGCAACGCCGCGCCCGTCGAGGATTGGAAGAAGACCGACCAGCGCATGCTGTACATCTGGGTCGCCTTCTGGGGCGCGATGGTGTTCGCGATGGGCGTGTTCGCGCTGCACCTGCCGCCCCACTTCGTGCTGATCGCGCTCGCGCTGGTGTTTGTGTTCCTGCTCGTCAACGGCATCTCGCTGGGGATCAGCGACAGCAACCCGATCTCCAGCGCCTTTGTGCTCACCGTGTTCATCCTCGCGGCGTGCGGGCTGACCGACCCGATTACCGGGCTGCTGTGCGCGGCCATCCTGCTGATCTCGACCAGCGTCGGCGGCGACATGCAACAGGACCGCTCGACCGGTTGGCGCCTGGGCTCGCCGCGGACGATCCAGTTCTACTTCCAGACCATCGGCATCACGATGGGCGCGGTGATGAGCGTGGTGATCGCGCGGCTGTTCATGAAGGCCTACCCGGTTCTGTCGGTGAACCAGTACGCCACGCCGAATATCCCGGGCGCGGAGAAGTGGCAGTCGGCGATGACGTTCAAGTTCGTCGGCGCGCTCGAGGGCATCACGCACCACAACCCGCACATCATGCAGGCGCTGGCGTTCGGCATCGCGCTGGGGCTGCTCACCGAGATCGCGCGCAAGGTCATCAAGACCCGTGCGGACTACAAGGCGTGGGTGAAGGCCGGCGGCGCCGGCTACACCACGGACCTGATGCTCGACTGCGTGTTCCTGCCGAGTCCGTACGCGTCCTCCTTCGGCGGGTTCGTGGAGTTCGGCACCGCGGCGTGGTTCGGCGGCGGTGGCTTGCTGGCGTCGATCCTGCAGACGATCGACTCGAAGCGGCCGAAGACGGCCTCGGATAAGGATCTCCCGGAGGACATGAGCACACTGTCTCTGGTGGGCGGTGGATTGATCGCCGGGGATTCGCTGGCGGCGCTCGGTCTGGGCGTGTACGGACTCCTGCAGACGGTGGTCCATTAGCGAGTGCTCTCGCCCGCCCGGGCAACGCCCCGGGCGCCGCGCGTGTCTGAACTTGGTCGCAGGCTCGTCCTTTGGTGGAGGGCCGCTCGTTCGTGCCCATCCCCCTGGAAGTGACGCCCACATGACCGTTGCCCGCGCCTTGCTGTTCGCTGCCCTGTTGCTCGCCCTGCCCGCTGCCTCCTTCGCCCAGACCGCCCGCGTCTTCGGCAAGACCCTCGACGCCGCCGGCGACAAGCCGGTCGTCGGGACGCTCGTGCGTCTCACCCTCGCGTCCGATCCCTCGAAGACGTATTCCGCGGCCTCCAAGGCCGATGGCGTCTTCGAGCTGAAGGACGTCCCGCAGGGGTTCTACCGGCTGAGCGCCAGCCGACAGGGGTACGCCACGCTGGAGAAGCCCGCACGGGTCGCCGCGGCCGAGGCCGACCTGGGCAGCCTCAGCCTGACCGTGTCCGCGGTGCAGTTGCGCGAGATCGACGTCAAGTCGCAGCGCGCCGCCGCGCTGCAGAAGGCCGACACCACCGAGTTCAGCGCCGACGTGTTCAAGACGCAGAAGGACGCCACCGCCGAGGACCTCGTCGCCAAGCTGCCCGGCGTCACCACCACCAACGGGACCGTCAAGCACAACGGCGAGAACGTCCAGCAGGTGCTCGTCGACGGCAAGCCGTTCTTCGGCGGCGACCCCACCGCGTCGCTGCGCAACCTGCCGGCCGAGGTCATCGACCGCGTGCAGGTGTACGACCGCACCAGCGACATCTCCGATTTCACCGGGTTCGATGACGGCCAGACCACCAAGACGATGAACGTTATGCTGCGCAACGATAAGCGCAACGGCGTCTTCGGCAAGAGCTACGGCGGCTACGGCGCCGACACCGAGACGGGCGGCGACGACCGCCACTCGGCCGGCACGAGCACCAACATCTTCAAGGGCGCCACGCGGCTCTCGCTGATCGGGATGGCGAACAATCTCGACCAACAGAACTTCTCGCCGCAGGACATCCTGGGCGTGCTCAACGTCACGCCCTCGCGCGGGATGATGGCGGCGATGGGCGGCGGCGGGCACTTCTTCGGCAACCGCGGGGGCGGGGGCGGCCGTCGTTTCGGCGGCGGCAGCGGCGGCGGCGGCGGGCCCGGGTTCGGGACGTTCTTCGTCGGCCAGCAGGACGGCGTGAACACGACGCGGTCGGTCGGCGGCAACCTGACGTCGGCGGTCGGCGCCACGTTCACCGTCGCCCAGAGCTACTTCTACAACTCCGCCGGCAACGACAACACGCAGGACCTGCTGCGCCAGTACTCGGTGCCGGTGAACGGCATCGCCTCATACACCCAGCATGGCGTGACAAGCTCGGACAACGGCAACCACCGCTTCGACGGGCGGTACTCGTGGAACCCGGACTCGACCAACAGCTTCATGCTCGTGCCAAAGGTCTACCTGCAGGAGAACACCTCCACCGCGAACATCGACGGCACCAACGCCACCGCGTCCGGCAGTGTGGTGAACAAGGCGACCAGCGTGTCCACCAACGAATACACCGGCAACAACCTCTCGACGCACGCGCTCTATCGCCATCGCTTTCCGAAGAAGGGCCGCACCTTCGCGGTGGACTTCGGCCTGGGGCACACGCTCCGCGACGCCACCGGGACGCTGGACTCGCGCACGCAATTCTTCGACGAGGTGCGGATGACATCGACGGTCGACACGGTCGACCAGCGGTCAACGGGCCGCACCACGACGTCGCAGTTCACCACGCGCGCCACCTTCACCGAGCCATTGGGCGGGCTGATCATGGGCCAGTTGTTCTACGCGCCGGCGATCAACCGCTCGTCGTCGGACAACCGCGCCTTCACCCCCGACACCACCGGCGCCTACACCATGCCGAACCTGGCGCTGTCGAACACCTTCGAGAACCGCACCACCACGCAGAACGGCGGCGTGGCCGTGCTGTACCGCAAGGGCGGCGCACGGCTCACCAGCACGCTGGCCGTGCAGCAGAACACTCTGCGCTCGGAGCGAACCTACCCGGGCGCCAGCGAGATCGAGAAGACCTTCACCAACGTGCTGCCCAGCATCCAGCTGGTCGACAACTTCGACATGCGCCGCAGTCTGCGCGCCACCTGGTCCACCTCGACGCCGACGCCCAGCATCAGCCAGCTGCAGGACGTGGTCGACAACTCCAATCCGCTGGCCCTGTCGGTGGGCAACCCGGATCTCACGCAGTCGTACGTGAACTCGCTGGCCGCGCGTTACCTGATCGCCGACCCGATGCACTCGCGCAGCACGTTCCTGCTCGTGTCGGTGGATCGCACGACGGACTACATTGGCCGCTCGACGACCACGGCAACGCGCGACACCACGCTGCCCGGCGGCATCGTGCAGCGCGCGGGGACGCAGCTGACCCGGCCGGTCAATCTCGATGGCGCGCGGAGTGCGAATACCTTCATGACCACTACCATCCCGGTGACGCCGCTGAAGAGCACCTTGAGTCTCAACACCGGGCTGAACTTCTCGCGCACACCCGGCGTGATCGAGGACCAGCGCAACCTCACCAGCACCTACGGCTACACCGGCGGCCTCGTGCTCAACTCCACGCGCAGCCAGAACCTCGATTTCACCGTCGCCTACTTCGGCACGTACAATGTGAGCCGCAACTCTCTGAGCCACACGCAGGACAGCGACTACTACACGCACCGCGCCAACGCCACGGTGAACGCGACCTTCGCGAAGAACACGGTGATGCGCCAGGAGCTGTCCAACTCGCTGCTGCACGGCGTCTCCGGCGGCTACTCGCAGAACGTGGTGCTGTGGAACGCCAGCCTCGCGCAGAAGTTCCTCGCGCGCCAGCGTGGCGAGTTCAAGGTGTCCGCGCAGGACATCCTCGATCGCAGCCGCAACGCCAACCGCACGGTGACCGAGACCTACGTCGAGGACTCCACCAACCGCGTCCTCGGCCGCTATCTGCTGGCGACGTTCACATACACGATTCGGTAGCGCCGCGCGATGGCGTGTCCCCGGGGGCCAGCATGATCGACACAGTGCTGGGCGAGATTCTCGATCGCAATCATCGGTTGCACCCGGAGTTTCGCGGGGGGCTGTCGAATCACCTGTCGATGGGCGCGCGGTCTCTGGTGGCGATGGGGGCGAGCGAGGCGCAACTCGCACGGTTTGCCGGGTCGATGTGGGAGCGGCTGGAGCCGATCGTGCCGGACGACGGACCTGCGATCACCCGCGACACCTGGCGGGCGCGGCTCGGCGATCGCGGCGCGTACGCCGGGTACCAGGGGTACTTCCTCGATGAGGTCGCGCGCGCGGGCGTGGAGGCGACCCTACGCGAGACGTTGCCGGCGCTGATGCCCGGGGTCGCGGCGGCCGCGTTTCACGGGGTGTTGCGCACCGGCTACGGCGTGCGCTTCGGCGACGCGCGGGAGGTGGCGGACGGACTCGCGTACTGGGTCATCGCCCACCAGACGCTCGGACCGCTCGATGCGCCGGGCGCGGTCGAGAGTCCGCTCGAGGTGTTGGACGCGGTGCGCCGCGACTCCGCGCTCGGCGGTCATGCGATCGCGGCGGACCTGATTTCCCAGCGCATGGACGTGGCGCACGCGCTTCCGGGATTCCGCGCCGCGGCCTGCGCGCTCGCCGTGCGCGACGACACGCTGGCGCGCATCGCCGACGCCACCGTACAGCTCTTCGCCGCCACCGGCGACTTCACCGCGCTGCACGCGATGACCGGGACGCATGCGTTCCGGCACCTGCAGCCGTTCGCCGCGCGCGACGATGTCCGCTGGCTGTGGCAGGCGATCGTCGCCGCGTACATCACCGTGGGAACGCCGTCAGCGAACACCGGGCCGGCTGCGGCGGCGCCGCCGTGGGAGGCGATCCTCGCCAAGGCGTGTGACTCGCTCAACGAGCACGACATCAAGCTGGTCGACGTCGCGCGCGACGAGGCGGCGGTGT
>JBKJUD010000248.1:0-2833 GCA_046590735.1 Candidatus Eiseniibacteriota bacterium
CTCCCAGCGCAGGCGATCGCTCAGCGTGCCGCCGGCCGGCGAGAGTGCGCGCGTGGTGAGCGTGGCGCGCGCGCCGTCCTCGGTGCAGGCCTCGATGACGTCTGTCTCCGGCGCGACCGGGGCTGCGGGACTCCATGCCGCGGCCCACGGCCACGAGGTGGTGACGACGTGGCTGCCCGGTCCCTCGACGAGATCGGCGACGAGCGCGTAGCCGGCGCCATCGAGGTGGACGCGGCGGCGCACGCGGATCCGCGCGTCGCGGTAGCCGTCGTGCGCCGCCTCCGCGGCTCCCCAGTCGCCATCGCCCGCGGCCAGCAGGGTCTCGGCGGCATAGCGCGCGCCCCACAGAAAGGAGCCGCGCATCTCGGCGGCATCCGTCCAGTCGACCATGACGGTGGCGTGCGCGCGCGTGCTGCGGAAGTAGTCGCGTTCGGCGCGGCGCGCGGGCGCATAGCTGCCGGTGCCCGGGTCGACGAGGACCGCGCGGCCCGCGGCGGTCAGCCACAGCGCCAGCGGGTCGGCATGGCCGTGCGCGGCGAGCGCGCCATAGCCGAGCGGGCCGCTGTCCATCCCGAGCGTCAGCGCCGCCGGCCCCGATGCGACCCGCAACACACTGACGCCCCCCTGCGGAAAGCATTCCACCGGCGCGGGGGCGGGCGGCGGCGGCGCGGCGGTGCGGACGCGGCCGAGCATCCAGAACGTCACCTCGTCGACCCCGCCCTCGCCCACCATGCGTTCCGGATCGGATCCCGGGGCGCAGGAGCCATCGGCGAGATGTTCGGCGACGAGACGGCCGAGGACGCGCGGCATCGCGGCCGGCGCGGCACCGAGTGGCAGCGCGACGGCGTCGTCGGAGTCCCCGAGATCCGGCATGCCGCCGGACGGATCGGCGAGCCCGCGCAGGAAGCGCGCGGCGGCGGCCGCTCGCGTCCACAGGAGGGCGGGCACCTCGTCGCCGGCGCGCTCGGCGGCGAGCGCGGCCCACACCGCGAGTTCGAGCGTGAAGCACAGATAGTGCACGCTCTGTTCGCCGCCGGCGCCATCGGGCAGGATCTGCGCCTCGATCTCGTGGGCCAGCGCGGTGAGCGCGTCGCGCCGGGCGCGCGCGGCGTGCGGCAACTGCGGCAACACCGCGGACACGATCACCTCCGCCGCGAGCTCGCCAACGAGGTGATTGTTGGCAGAGGAATGCGCCGAACGATTGCGCCGCACGTACGCGAGCATCGCCGCGATGGCCGCGCCCCACTCGGCGCGCAACGCGTCATCGGCCCGGCCGGCCGCCTCGAGAAACGACCACGCCGCGCTCCACGCCAGCGCGCGCAACGCCACCTCCAGCGCGCTGACCCAGTTGATGCCGCGCCCCACCGGGTTCGCGTCCAGGAAGTCCGACGCCGCCAGCCGGCAGGCCTCCGCGAAGCGCGGTTCGCCGGTGACGAACGCCGCGCGCGCCAGCGTCACCAGGTTGGCGTGCCGGTTCAGTTCCCACACGGCGCGATAGTCGCCCACGCGGTGCGGGTCGGGATGTAGCAGCGCGGTGTAGGATGGCAGGCCGGCGTCGAGACCGGAGACGGGGTCGGTGCGCCACGCGGGCGGAAAGCCGACCGCATACGGCACGCCGAAGATGTCGGCCTCGCCGCGCAGCACACGATTCGCGTCGCCGAGCAGCGTCGTGCGCCAGGCGGCCGGATAGGCCTCGCGGGTGGCCGCGGTCAACGCGGGGAACAGGATGCCCGGTGCCGGCTGCAGGGGCGGAAGATTCCGCGGCACCGGCGCGACGGGAACCGCACCCACGCGCTCGCCGGCCTGCCGCAGTGTCTGCCGCACGCGCCAGGCGATCTCCGGGGCGCCCATCGCGCGCAACCGCGCCAGCTTCCAGGCCAGCGTGCCAGTAGGATTGCGAACGCTCATCGCCTCGGTGGTTCCCCTCCGTGCCCCTGTGCCGACTCGATGGCTGCGCTGTCGTCCGTCGCCCACGCCGGCAGCGGGACGCCCGCGCCGATGGCCGCGAAGATCTCGCGGATACGCGCGCCCACGCCGGCGGCGCTGTAGTCCCGGGCGAGCCGGGCGTGCGCCGCGGCGCCGAGACGGTGACGCATCGCGGGGTCGCGCGCCAGATCCACCACCGCCGCCGCGAATCCGGCCGCGTCCGCGGCCACCCGCACCTCGACACCGTCGCGGAACGGGATCCCCTCGACGCCCAGCGGCGTGGTGACCACCGCGGCGCCCTGCGCCCACGCGTCGAACAGCCGCACGTGCAGGCCCCCGCCGACGCGCAGCGGCAACACCACCACGGTGGCCTCGCGCAGCGCGCGCGCGGGGTCGTCGAGATAGCCCGCCCACTCGATGCGCGGATCCGTCGAGATCGCACGGAGCGCGCCCGGGTCGCCACTGCCGGCCAGCACGATCCGACATTCCGGCAGCGCCGTCCACAGGCGCGGCGCGATATCCTCCAGCAGCCAGCGCGCCGCGTCGCGATTGAAGTCGGCGTGAAACGATCCGAAGAACAGCGCGACGGGCGGGGCACCGGCCGCCGGCGCGTCGACCGGAAGCGGATCGATGCCGGACGCGCTCGCCGCGCCCTGCGGCGCGAACGGCAGCAGCCCGATTGCCGGCGCGGACGCGCCGAGGCCGGCGCGCAACACGCGGGCATCGGCAGCGGTGAGAGCGAGCACGACATCGGAGGCCGCGCAGGCCGCGCGCTCGAGCGACACGCGCCGCGCCGTGCGGGCCGCCACTCGTGCGCGATCCGGCGTCGCCGCGCGGGCCAGCCGCGTCGCGCCGACGCTGGCTTCCGCGTCGTGCGCCAGCAGCACGCGCCAGCACGCCTGCACCG
>JBKJUD010000320.1:0-3403 GCA_046590735.1 Candidatus Eiseniibacteriota bacterium
AGGCGACGTTCAACAACTAAGAGGCAACAGCTGATTCGTTCCAACGGCACGGCGGGAGGGCTCCTCGGCTCTCCCGCCGATTCCTTTGCCGTGCGGGGATCGCCGTGCCGCGCCTCAGCGTGCCGCCACCACTCCCAGGCTGGCGAGGGCGGCGCGGGCCTGGTCGGCCGGGGGGCCGCTGGGCATGGTGCGCAGGAAGGCCTGCAGGTGGGCGATGGCCTTCGCGGGGGCCCCGTGATCCTTGTAGTACATGCCCAGGTTGTAATGCGCGCGCATGTCCCCGGGATCCACCGCCGCCACGCGCTCCCAGAGTGCCACCGCGGCGCCCAGGTTGCCCCCGTTGGCTTCCAGCAGGCCGAGTTCCCCGAGCGCCTTGGTGTTGCCGGGGTGCGCCGCCAATTCCGCGTTCAGCTCGCGGCGCGCGGTCGCGGCATCGCCGCGCTCGGTGGCCAGCACGGCGAGGTTGAAGTGGGCGTCGGGATATGTCGGCGCGATCTTGAGCGCCTCGCGCCACCAGTGCTCCGCATCCGGGGGGCGCTTCATGTCGGTGTAGAGAATGGCCAGGTTGGCGCGTGGCTGCACCTCGGTCGGCGCCAGCTTCACGCACGTGAGCAACTCCCGCTCGGCGAGGTCCGGCCGATTCATGTTCATGTAGACGAACCCGAGATTGCCGTGCGCGGCGGCGAAGTTCGGATCGATCTGCAGCGCCTTGCGATTGCAGTATTCGGCGTGCGGCAGGTCGCCCAGCTTGACGTAGGCGGAGGCGAGCGTGGCCCAGCCGAGGGGATTGCTGGGCTGCACGCTGAGCGCGTACCGGTAGAACATCACTGAGCGCGATGCATCGCCGCGCGCCTTGTAGATGTTGGCGAGCGTCAGGTACTGCGT
Source organism: Candidatus Eiseniibacteriota bacterium (assembly GCA_046590735.1). Taxonomy (GTDB): domain Bacteria; phylum Eisenbacteria; class RBG-16-71-46; order CAZEPH01; family CAZEPH01; genus JBKJUD01. The sequence continues at coordinate 886 of JBKJUD010000320.1, forward strand.
GGAACTCAGGAAGCCGCTGATCGCGAGCGCCTTCTCGTAGTGGGACACGGCGGCCGTCGTGTCGCGCAAATCCAGCTGCACGTCCGCGAGGTTGCCATACGACTCGCCCTCGTCGGGCACCATCGCGATCACCTTCTGACACGCGGCGAGGGCGCGCTCGCGCTCGCCGATCGAGAGGAAGAAGCGCGAGAGGTTCTGATAGACGTCCGCCTCGTCGCCCGCGAACGCCTCGGCGGTGTTCCAGTGCGTCTCGGCTCCGTCGCGATCCTTCTCGCGTTGCAGGGCATAGATGCCGCGCAGGATGTGATAGTTGGCGAGGATATGCCGGTCCTCGGGATCGACGTCGCGCGGATCGGTGTAGCGCGACCAGTCCGGCACAAAGCGCCAGAAGTCCACGGCGCTGTCGGGATCGGCGGCGGTGCCCGGCAGGGCGCGGAACAACAGCCCGTGCTGCACGAAGCGGACACCGGGGAGGCTGTACGCGGGATGCGGGTCGAAGTACACCGCGGCCGGCGAGGTGAGCACCGCCTGCGCCTCCAGCGCCCAGCGTTCGCCGTCCTGGATGGTGTGGACACTGCGCCCGCCGTCTGTCCCCATCACGTGGTAGAAATCGGCGAAGATGTTCCCGGCCTGGTCGACCAGCGTGAGCTGGGGGAATTGCTTCTCGACGATGTGCAGGTAGGCGCTGACGAACAGGTCGGTGTCGCCGAGGATGAACAGCGTCGCCGGGCGCGTGCCGTCCATCGTTGCGGTGCGGTGCAGGGCCTCGACCCACTGCCGGGTGAGGTGCGAGCGATGGAAGTTGTTGGCGTCCCAATTGCGCACGCCGAGCAGCACCGGCGCGATCGCCGCGACGACGATCACACCACCGGCCAGCAACGGCCGCGCGCCGAGCCGCGCCCGCACCGCCGCCAGCAGCACGGAGGCGCACACCGCCATGACGATGAGGATGGGGAGGTAGTAGACGCGAATGTCCGGAATCCGATACGCCGCCGTGTACGCGGAGTACGCGATGACGATCGCCACGACGCTCGCCGCCAGCGCGAGATTGCGCCGGGCGAGCACCACCAGCCCCGCCACCGCCGCGACCGTCCCGGGCCATCCGAGTTCCTCGACCACGACGCGCCCGACATCGAGGAAGCGCCGCAGCCAGATCGCCGACTGGATGTCGACGAGGCGGAAGTAATAGGCCTGCGCGCGGACATGATAGATGAACCGCGTCCAGCCCTCGGGGTTGCCGAAGTTGTACGCCGGGTCCTGGGGGGCGCGTACCAGGATCACCAAGTACAACAGCGGGCCGATGAGCAGCAGCCCCACGCACACCGGCACCCACGACCAGCGGAACGGCGCGCGCTTGAGCGACCACAGCAGCAGCAGCAGGATCGCCGGCGCGCTCATCGCGATCGAGAGGTGATGTGCAAGCCCCAGCCCAAACACGAACGCGGCGACGAACAGCGAACGCGCGACGCGCTGCTCGCGCCAGCGCACCAGCAGCCACCACACCGCGGCGAAGAACAGGCAGTTGAGTGCGTAGACTTCCGCCACCACGGCCTGCGACCACCACGCGCTCGAGAACGCCACCAGCCAGCCCGCGAAAACGCCCGCCCACATGTCGCGCGACACGCTCGCCGCGAGCGCCGCGGTAAAGCCTACCGCCGCCGTCGCGGAGAGCGCCGACAGCAGGTTCATGCGGAAGCCCACATCGCCGACCGGCACCACGTGCGTGATGAGGAATCCCAGCAGCGTGTAGAGCGGATAGCCCGGCGGATGGGCGATGCCGAATGTATACGCCGAGGTGGCGAAGTCGCCCGCATCCCACGCCGCGATGGTGGGGGCGAGGGTGCGGAGATACACCAGCAGCGCGGGCACGGCCGCGAGCAGCGCCGCGTGCAACGCGCGACGGTCGAACGTTTGCTCTACCGAGGAATCGTCGACTGCAGCGCCGGGCGTCTCCGCCAGGCTCATCTGCGGCTCGGGCGCCGGAGGAAGTGAATCTGTCACCGGATGGCAGCCTCGTGCGTGGGCTCAGGCGAGCGTGAATAAGGGAACCGAGACGGGGAGAAGCGTGTCAGAACTGCTCAGTCCCGTGGAACGAGGGCGCAGCATAAGATCGGCCCTCGGGACCGTCAACGCCGATGTCGGCGCGGATTTGTCAGCACATCAGGGAGCGATTCGAATTGCGTTCTTTCGCCGACGATGATTATCTGTCAACTCGCAGGCGGCATGTGCCGAAGGAACGGATGCGAGGGTTGCACCTTGACAGACCCCGGTGTCCCGGCAAGAATCACTGCCCGCAGCCGATATCACCACAGGGAACTGTCGTGAGCGGTTGCCGTCTGCTATCCTCCGTACCGGTCACGTGACTTCCCCCACGTGGCGGCTAGCGGGAGGTCCCCCGAGTGTGCTGTTGCTCGTGTTGAGCCAGAACTGAGGAGATCGACTGATGAGTAGAACCCGTGTCCTTGCCGTCACCCTGGGCCTCTTGACGCTGTCCCTCGCGGGCACGGCACTGGCCGGT
>JBKJUD010000058.1:0-3782 GCA_046590735.1 Candidatus Eiseniibacteriota bacterium
CCTGCGCCTCGCGCAGGTCCTCCATGCTGGCGGCGAGGTCGCGGTTGAGGGTGGAGAGTTCGTCGAGCTGCTGCTTGAGCGAGGCGCGCATCTGGTCGAAGGCGCGCGCCAGGTAGCCGAGTTCATCGCGTGCATCCACCGCCATCTGGAACTCGAGGTCGCCGGCCTCCAGCGCGCGGGCGCCGCGCACCAGCGCGCGCACCGGACGCGTGACCGTCCGCGCGATGGCGTAGCTCGCCAGGAGCAGCGCCAGCAGTGTGAGGATACCCAGCGCGAGCGAGTCGCGCAGGATCGGCAAGAGAAACACGTCGCGCGCCCGGTCGACCGACTTGGTCAGCAGCAACGCGGGAGCCGCCGTGGTGTCGGCTGTCAGGGACACCGTCACCGCGAACAGGCGCTCGCCGTTGACGCGTCCGAGCGCGGGCGTCGCGCCAGCCGGCAGCGCGTGACTGCGCAGCGCTTCCTCGATCGCCGGCCACTCGTCCGCCGGGAGCGTCGAGGCCACCAGGCGCGGTCCATCGACCAGGCTGATGTCGCAATCGCTGGCCCGCTGCAACGCGCGCAGTTCGTCCGCGCCCAGCTTGTCGCCGACGACGATCGCACCGGCTACCCGATCGGGCTCCACCAGCGGCACCGCGCTGAGCCGAAACACAGTGCCACCGAGCAGCGCGACCACCTCGCGGGCTTCCCCGCGCAGCGCGTCATGCGTGAGCGGGATGTCGGCCCACGCCGCGGGCGCGCGGCCCAGCGAGGCCATGCGGGTCCCGTCCGCGTCGAACACGGCGAACAGGTCGCTGTCGACGGCGAGGTGAAACTTCTCGGCCTCGTGGGCCACGGTCGGTGGATCGTGGGTCGAGAGCGCGGCGAGCAGCCGCGGGCTCGAGGCGATGTTGACCGCGGCGATCATTCGCGCGTCCCCCTCGCGATCCTGGATGTACCCGAGCGCGATGCGCTCGAAGGCCAACTCGCGCTCGAGGGTGGACTCCAGTTCCACCTCCACGCGCCGGGCCACCAGGAGGAACGAGACGGCGAGGATGGCCAGCGCGACACCGGAGAACAACGCGAAGATGCGCGCATGGAACGACAGCGCGAGGCGGGGCGGCGCGACGGATGCGGGAAAGCTCACGCCGCGCCGGTGGTCCACGGAAGGCTAGAAGCGGGCGACAAGCTGCAGGGCCACCATGTGCCGCCAGCCCGCAATTCCGGTCCCCGCCTGCCCGTGCGTTCCCTGATAATCCAGCTTGAGCAGCGCATCATGGTTCAGATAGTAGCCGAATCCCCCGGAGGCGCGTTCCACGTTTGCGTCCCACGGCGTCGCAATGCCGCTGCTGCCCGTCACCTTCGTGAAGCGCATGGTCTCGCCACGCCCGGCCACGAAGAATCCGGGCGACACCACCACACGGACCTGCGCATACGCGCCGGTCAGCGCCACGCGCTCCAGTCCCCGCGTCGTCACCTCCCAGGTGGAGCGCATGATCTCGCCGCTGGCCTCGACGTGTCCCAGCTGGAAGTCGGCATCGCCGGCCACCAGGTATTGCTTGTAGCTTTCGAGGCTGTGGCCGGCCGGCAGCGAGGCGGTGAGCGCGCGATCGAGGTAGGGCCCGAAGGCGTACGAGGTGCCCAGCGCGAACGCCGGTGTCAGGTGGGCGCTGAGCCGGCCGAGCACCTGCTTGCCGCCGTTCGACTCCACCCCGCGCGGGTTCGACACGGTGCCGTTGGTGATCCCCAGCGTGTACTCGATGCCCGTGTATCCGCCGCGCACCGCCACGCCGGTATCCCACCACTCCTCGTCGACGGCGGGCAGGCCGGGCGTCGAATTGAGACCCTGTTGCCCGCCCAACGCGCGGCGTACCGCCAGCAGGCTGTCGACGGTCGGCGGGGCGAGCGCATTGCGGCGCAGTAGCGTGTGGTGCTGGTAGAGCAGCGGCGCGGCGATCAGCGGATTCTGCTCGGGGTAGCAGCGATCGGGATACAAGCCGACGCCGAAGGGAATCAGGCCGGCCTGGACCTCGACGGGGAGGAACGTCGGCTGGAGCGCTGCATAGGCGCCTTGCAACCGCACCGCCGCACCGCTGTCGAACAGGATCTCGCTGATGAACGACAGCGTGGAGTCGATGCGCGAGTCGGCGAACAGTCGCACGCGTGCCGGGTTGAACGGGTTGTCGCCGCGAGCCATGGTGTTGAGCAGCGCGGCGCGCTCGCCGACGCGCAACGTGAGCTCGGCGGATCCGGTCAGCTGCAGCTCGGCGCGCGCCGGGCCGCCGGCCAACAGCGCGCTCGCGAGCAACCCCGCGATCACGCTGCGCCGCCACGCGCGCGCGGGGCGCGAGGTCCGGACGCGGCGGCCGTTAGATCTCGATGTCTGCATGCACGGTTTGCTCATTGGTGGGTACCGTCAGGGGGTGGGTCGTGGTGGCGCCCCCGGGACGCCAGACCACGAGGCGGTAGCGACCCGGCGGCACGCCGTCGATCTCGAAGTGCCCGTCGGCGGCCGGAGTGGCGAAGTACGGGTGCGGCAGCACCAGGATGTACGCACTCATGAACTCGTGGATCTCGCAGAACACCTGGATCAGGCCGGGGGTGGAGAATCGCACGCTGCGGGAGCGCCCCATCGGATACTTGCCCAGGTCGAAACGCTTGGGCTTGCTGTAGGAAAACACGTTGTGGAAGAACGGATCGAGATTCGGAAAGCGCACCACGCTGCCCACCCTGACCGGCAGCACATGCGGGTCGAAGCGTTCCCCGGCCTGGCGCATCGAGAAGGTGTCGGGCACCGCGGGCGCCGGCGGAGGGGTCACCCCCTCGAGGTAGGCGATGCAGTTGAAACCGGCGTCGCGCTCCTGCCCTGCGCTCCCGTGCCGACCCTCGAGTCCGCGGCGCGGGTACATGGTGATGGCGCTGGGCCGCCGCGAGACCGGCAGCACGACGCGGATCGATCCCTCGATCGTCGCAGCGGTCGTCGGCCCGGGAGCGGCGGCGAGGCTCCAGGCTCCGGCCAGTGCGAGCATGCAGGCGCGCCACAGCCCGGATCGGGTGCGGCGCCGGAAATCTCTGGGAGCCTCGGCAGGGGTGGGGAGCACGGTGGCGCATCTTAGGCAGCGCAACTCAGGCGGTCAATCGAAACGCCCCGGCGTGGGGCGGGCGCATGCATCGGCTGCCATGACCTGCCCTCCTCGGGGTGGATCTCGCCCCGGCGGGCCCTCGCGGGGGGTCGCATGCGACCCGGCGCCTGCGGCCGGCGGGGGACAAAAAGGAAAGTGCCGAGCTTCACATGAGTGCAAAACACGGCGGCATTTGCTCCCGAACGTTGCCCCGGCCCCCTCCTCTCAAAAGAACCGTGACAGCATGCCGCCGCGCCGCTTTCTCAGTCTCCCGGCACTTCGCAGTGGAACAGAGGCAATGCGCATGCCAGACCGGCCTGAATTCTTCGAGTCGTCATAATCTATTGAATCTAAACGACATAAGAGCACACGGAGAGAATCTTCCGGTTGCCGCTGCGCTGGGACTGGGACGTTATCCTCCCACGCGGTTGCCCTCCCGAAGGGTCGCGTTATTGCTCCATCTCATTGCAGTGTAAACACTTGCTGCGACAGGAAAGGTGGGACGTCAACTTCCCACTGTGGCCGCGCGTTCCCGCTCTGCCAAGGCCTGCTCTCAGGCCTTCGGCGCGAGAATCGCGCGCAGCACGGCGTCGAGCGCCGCGCCCGTCGCGCGGCGGGTGTAACGCTCGACCGACTGCGCCGTGACCTCGCGCTCCAACCGGCCGGCATCATGGTCGGCCA
>JBKJUD010000066.1:0-6969 GCA_046590735.1 Candidatus Eiseniibacteriota bacterium
CTGCTCGGCGCGCTCGCCGTGGTGCTGGTTGCCGCCAAGCTGGGAGGCGCGGCGTTCGAGTTGCTGCACCTGCCCGCCGTGCTCGGCGAGTTGCTCGCAGGCGTGCTGCTCGGCAACCTCGGGCTGATTGGCGTGCACGCGGTGGACTTCTTCCGCGCCGATCCCGGCCTCGACCTGCTCGGGCACATCGGCGTCATCATCCTGCTCTTCGGGGTCGGGCTCGAGTCGAACCTGCAGTCGATGGTGCGTGTCGGCGTGACCTCGCTGAGCGTGGCGGTGCTCGGGGTGATCGCCCCGCTGCTTCTCGGGTTCGGCGTCGCCACCTGGTTCTTTCCCGGCGAGCCCTCGCTGTCGCACTGGTTCGTCGGCGGCATCCTGAGCGCGACCAGCGTCGGGATCACCGCGCGCGTGCTGTCGGACCTGCGGCGGACGACCAGCCGCGAGGGACAGATCATCCTCGGCGCCGCGGTGATCGACGACATCCTCGGCCTGCTGGTGCTGGCGGTGATTGCCGGGATCATCCGCGCGCAGAACGCGGGCACCGGCTTCTCGGCCGGGGCCGTGCTGCTGATCGTCGGAAAGTCCGCAGCGTTCATCGCCGTGGCCATCGTCGCCGGGCGCGGCGCCTCCAAGCGGGTCTTCCGCGTGGCGGCCCGCTTGCCGGGCGAGGGGATCCTGCTGAGCGGCGCGCTGATCCTGTGCTTCACGCTGTCGTGGCTCGCCGGGCTGGCCGGGCTCGCGCCGATCGTCGGGGCGTTCGCCGCCGGGCTGATCGTCGAGGAGGTGCACTACCGCGACCTCCGGGAGCGCGAACCCGGCGATTCGTCGGTGGGGGGGTTGCTGCGCCCGCTGCTCACCTTCCTGGTGCCGGTGTTCTTCGTGCTGATGGGCATGCAGGTGGACGTCACCGTCTTCGCCCAGCCGGCGATCCTCGTATTCGCCGTCGTGCTGACGGTGGCGGCACTGGCCAGCAAGCAGGTCTGCGCCCTGGGAGCGATCGGCAGCGGCGCCGACCCATGGGCGGTGGGCCTGGGGATGATGCCGCGCGGCGAGGTCGGGCTGATCTTTGCCGGCATCGGGGCGACGCTCTACCTCGACGGGCGCCCCGTGGTCAGCCCCGCGATCTTCTCCGCGGTTGTCATCGTGGTCACCCTGACCACGGTCCTGACGCCCCCAGCCCTGGCGGCCCGTCTCCGGCGCGTCACGGATAGCCGTTCGTAGAGGTTGATACAATCCCGGATGAGGTGGTAGGGTTAGCTTGGTAGACCGATCCACCGTCGGCCGTGCCACGGTACCGGCGGATCCCTTCTTCCGGCGCCCGCGCGGCAGTCCCTGGCATGGCGCCGATCCGAAGTCTCCGTCGCGCCTGCCGACCTCGTCCTTCCACGCATCGTGCATCCGCATCGAAGAGGAGAGCCTCTCCATGAAACTGGCGTACGCCGTCGTGTCCGTTACCGCCATGCTGTCGCTGGCGACCGTGTCCCACGCCGCAACCGTCGTCTTCACCGGCAACGAGAGCGACTTCAGCAGTCAGGGCGTCAGCCCCATCAGCGATGGCATCGACACCGAAAGCTTCTGCGGGGCGCTCCCGCTGGATATCGAAAACTTGTACGTCACCCACGACAACACGCACGTCTACATCGGGATGAAGTATGCCCGCGGCTGCTTCTGCGACATCAACCTGGGGTGGGCCATCGACGTCGCCGCGGGCGGCAGCACCGGCGACCCGTTCTGCCGCCAGATCGACTGGAGCGGCGCGGCCTCGCCGCCCGACCTCTACATCTACGACGTCGTTCCCACCAACTGCAACGGCTACAACTACGAGGTCATGTACCGCGCCGACGGCAGCGGCGGCTGGACCACCGTGCACGATGGTGCCAACGGCCTCGGCATCGTCGACACCGACGGCGGCAACTTCGTCGAGCTGGCGATTTCCTGGACCGACTTGGGCTTCCCTTCGGGACCGCCGTGCGAGCAGACTATCCGCCTGGAGGCGTTCGTGACGCAGGAGGGCTGCACCAAGCCCGCCTTCGACATGGTGGCCAACGACAGCCAGCAGCGCAGCACGCTGTCCGGCACCTGCTTCGACGTCGGCGGCGGCTGCGACACCAGCCGGCCGACGACCTACGTGAGCTACTCCACCGGGCAGTGCCCGACGCCGGTGGAGTCGAAGTCGTGGGGGACGATCAAGGCGCTGTATCACTAGGAACACTGGAGCGCGGATGGGCGGCGCGCAGCCGCCTGTCCGCCTGCTTCACGGCAGAAGGGGGAATGCGATGAAGGCACGATCAGGGATGGCGCTTCTCGGCGCGGCGTGCGTGTGGACGGTGATGGCGTCGTCGGCCCAAGCGGGCTACTACGCGGTCGGCGACTGGCAGTCCCCGCAGTGGACGCCGGGCGACCCGGCGGCGCAGATGCACGACGATGGCCTCAGCGGTGATGTCGCGGCGGGCGATGGCATCTACACCCTGATTGCCCCTGTCGCCACCCCCGGCAATCACGAGTGGAAGGTGACGCAGGAAACCTGGAACCTGCCGAACTGGCCGTCCTCCAACGGCTGGTACTCCACCAGCCTCCCGGGCGACCCGGTGACCTTCACCTTCGACACCAACAGCTACAGCGACGGCTGGCTGCCCAACACCAACATCGTGTGGGCGCGCGCCGAGGCCGCGCCCTTTGCCAGCATCGCGGTCGTGGGAACCGCGCAGTCCGAGATGGGATGCGCGGGCGACTGGGATCCGGCCTGCGCGGCGACCGGCCTGCACGACGACGGACTCGACGGCGACGCCGCTGCCGACGACGGCATCTGGACCTTCGTCGGCGCGCCGTCTGCCGCCGGCACCTACGAATACAAGATGGCGTGCGATGGCGCGTGGACGCACCAGTTCGGGGCCGACAGTCCCACCATCAACGCGAGCACCGTCTTCTTCACCACCGCCGCGCCCGGCCAGCAGGTGGTGTTCAAGGCGAACGCGCACACCGGCCGCATGTCGCCCTCGTCGGCCACCACCTCCCGTGCAGTGATGGTGCACTTCTCGGTCTGCCTGCCGACCGGCGTGACCACCTCGGGCGACGTGTGCATCACCGGCGCGGTCCCGGCGCTCAGTTCGTGGACCACCGGCATCCCGATGACGCAGCCGTGCGCGCAGACCAGCCCGGGCAACTACGCGGTCACCATCGAGTTTCCCGCCGGCACGCCGCCGGTGGTGGAGTACAAGTACCTGAAGGATGGCTGCACGGTGTATGAAGGCACCATCAGCAACCGGCTGCTGGTCCTCGATGACAGCAGCGACAGCCAGACGCAACCACTGGACGTGTGGGACAGCGCGACGACCGGCGGCTGTTCCGGCTGCGAGACCGCGGTGCGTGCCACCACCTGGGGCGCCGTCAAGTCCCTGTACCGCTAGCCTGCTTCACCACGACCGCTCCGCAACGACAACGACGAACGAGGGGGAGGACACGCAACATGCGAAGGACCTGGAGAATGCTCGGTGTGCTCGCGGGCGTCGTGGGAGTGGCCGCATTCATCGCCCCGCGGTGTGCCGAGGCCCGCGGCTTCGGCACACCGACGGTGGACGGCGTCAAGGACGCGATCTACGGCACCGCCGAGGCCACCGACGGCACCGGCGCGCCGCAAGGCAACGCGGTGATGGACCTCGGACAGCTGTTCGTGGTCAACGACGCCAACTACTGGTATTTCTACTTCACCGTCAACGCCAACATCTCCACGACCAACTGGGGCAAGTACATCCTCTACATCGACACCAACGGCACCGCGGCCAACGGCGCGACCTCCGACTCCTGGGGCCGCAACGTGCGCGTGCTCGACCCGCACAAGCCGGAGTTCAGCATCAATGGCTGGGTGGACTCGCCGCCCTATGGTGCCAACCACTCGCAGTTCTGGGTGTGGAGCGGTGGCGTGTGGGCGCAGAGCGGGCAGCTCGACGCGGCGGCCATCGGCGCCGCGGCGGTCTCGGGCCTCGAGTGGAAGATCGCGCGCTCGCGCCTCGGCGACCCCTCGCAGATCTGGTGCGAGGTGTACTCCACCGGCGGCGGGCAGACCGACAACGCGCAGGACACCGCCAACAACCCGGCCGAGGACTGGAACGCCACCGATTGGTCGACGCAGTCCATCCTCGCGTGTTCCAGCAACGTCCCGCGCACCAACGGCGCTGACACCTCACCGCCGACGGTGCTCAGCGCCGCCGCCCTCGGCCGCGCGCCGATGGACTCGGTGCTGGTGACCTTCAGCGAGCCGGTCGACAAGGCCACCGCCGAGACCGCCAGCAACTACGCGCTGACCGGCGCGGTGAGCGTGATCGCCGCCACCCGCAGCACGTCCGACAGCGCCATGGTGACGCTGCGCACCTCGCCGCTGCCCCTGGGCACCAACCTCAAGGTGACCGTCATCAACGTGAAGGACAAGGCGAACAACGTCATCCTCGCCAACGGCACGACCAACACCAGCTGCTTCGCGGTCTCCCGTGTGCACATGCGGGCGCACATGAGCCTCCACCTGCGCACCCACTCGGCGCCGCCGAACGCGGTGGGCTGGGAGGGCAGCCTCTCGCCGCTGACGTGGGAACCGACCTGCGACTATCCGCTCACCGACCCCGACGGCGACAGCGTCTACACCGGCGATGCCTACTTCAACATTCCCGATGTCTGCGCCACCGGTCTCGGCTCGGTCGGCATGGAGTACAAGCTCACCCACACCTGCACCGAGTGGGAGACCGTCAGCAACCATCAGCTCACGCTCAGCCAGAACACCGCCAACGACACGCTCGACATCTGGTGGAACGATCTGGCGCCGGCGAACTACACGGTCAAGGCGGTCGACGTGAAGTTCACCGTCAACGCCGCCGCGCTCAACCCCACCGGCAGCGACCTGATCACCGTCAATGGCGACCAGAACCCGCTCAACTGGAACGTGCCGTCGTCGACCGCGATGTACGACAACGGCACCAATGGCGACGCGGTGGCCGGCGACAAGATCTACACCGCGCGGGTGCGCTTCCCGGCCGCCACGCTGTACAACGTGCAATACAAGTTCCTGTTCAATGGCGCCTACGAGTGCACCGACGGCCAGCAGAACCGCGGCTTCACCCTCAACGACGTTACCCACGACACCACCAACGTGCAGGTGTTGCCGCTGGCGACGTTCAACCGCTGCGACCGCACTGGGCATGCGATCGCGGTGACCTGGCGCGTCAACTCGCGGTACATGCCGATGGCGCACTCGCCCTCGGACTCGATGTTCGTGAATGGCGCGCTGGCGCCGCTCACCTGGGACCAGCCGCCGCTGCCCGCGCACCGCCTGCTGGACAACGGCGTCGCGCCGGACCTGGTGGCGGGCGACGGGATCTACTCGGGGACGGTCACCTTCCCGGACTCCAGCGCCCGCACCGGCGAGTACAAGTTCTGGTTCAAGGGCGAGTACGAGTGCCTCGGCATCCAGCCGAACCGCACGCTGGCGCTCAACGACACGTTCACGGTGGCCAACCCGCAGGTCATCGCCGTGGACTGGAACGTGTGCCAGACCACCGGCATCGACCGCACGCCCGGTGGTGCGCGCGGGGTCCTCACGCTCTCTCCCGTGGCGCCCTCGCCGAGCCGTGGCCACGTCTCGTTGTCTGTCTCGCTGGCCCAGGCCGGCTTCGTGCGCGTGCTGGTCACCGACGCCACCGGGCGCCTGGTGCGCGAGCTGGTGAATGGGCCGCGGCCGGCCGGCGCGATCAGCGTGCGCTGGGACGGCCGTGACACGGACGGTCGCACGGCGCCGCGCGGCGTCTACTTCGTCCGCGCCGAATCGGGTGGCGCCCACGAGGCGCGGCGGATCGTGCTGCTGCCGTAGTCCCCGACCGCACCCTCCGCGAGCGGCGCCTGGCCCCTGGGGCCGGGCGCCGTTTCGCGTCCCCCATTGACGTCGCGGGCCGGGCTCTCCTAGCATCGGCGCTTCCTACCGGACGACCACGAGCGTCCCTCAGGTGGGGAAGGGATGGGAAGATGGGTCGGGAGACCACCACTAGCACGGCGCGCCCCGCGCCGCCAACCGCGGACGCCGAGCGCGTTCCGCTGCTCACGCTCACGCCGCGCACCGCACGCCGTCGCGCCTGGGCGCCGCGCCGCACGCAGCGCCTGGCCGACACTCTGGAGGCCGACCGTCCGCGCGAGAAGCTGCTCGCGCGCGGCCCCGCGGTGCTGAGCGATGCCGAGCTGCTCGCTGTGATCGTCGGCAGCGGCACGCGCGATCGCGATGCGCTGGCGATTGCCGGCGAGGTGCACTCGCACATCGGCCTGCCCGGCACGCCGCCGCCGCCGCTGGAGGACCTGGCGACGATCACCGGGGTGGGCACGCGGCGCGCCTCCGCCATCCTCGCGGCGCTGGAGCTGGGACGCCGCCGCGCGCTCTCGCCGGAGACCGACCCGCCGGCCATCGGCGGGCCCGGCGACGTGTTCATCCTCGCGCGGGAGATCCGCGAGCGGCGCCGCGAACACTTCCTGGTGTTCTACCTCGACGCGCGGCACCGCGTGCAGCACGCCGAGGTGATCTCCATCGGCACGCTCAACGCGAGCATCGTGCATCCGCGCGAGGTGTTCTCGCCGGCGATCGCGCGGCCGGCCGCGAGCATCGTGCTCAGTCACAATCACCCCAGCGGCGAGACCACGCCCAGCGACGACGACGTGGCGATCACGCGGCGGTTGGTGCAGGCCGGCGAGCTGCTCGGCATCCCGGTGCTCGACCACGTCGTGGTCAGCCGCACCGGCTGGAGCAGCTTCCGCGAGTCGCGGCTGATGTAGGCGCGCAGAATCCTCCCGTCCCGCCGCGCTTCCCGCTTGCGGGACGGGGGGAGTCTGCCGCAGCATGAGAGTCGGCGATTCCCCCTCCTCCACCCGGGCGACGGTCCGTCGCGTCCCGTTGGAGCTTCCCCACGTGGGTGCAGTCCTGCGATCCCTTGCCGAATTCGT
>JBKJUD010000271.1:0-5068 GCA_046590735.1 Candidatus Eiseniibacteriota bacterium
GGGGGCAGCATGGGCTTCGTGCATACGTGGGTGTCGTATGGCGGCGGGGCCGGTGCGGCCGGCGCGGTGAGCAGTTCGGGCACACTGTCGTCGATGGGGACGCTGACCTTCATCGGGGGCGGGATCCGGCAGTCGCTGGTTCGCGGCATCTCGGTGCTTGCCGCGTCGGTGACCGTCAACGGCGCCGCGATCACCGGCAACGGTACCGATGGCGCCTGGGTGTCGGCGCCCCTCGCGCCCAACTTCAGCGGCTGCGACTTCACCGGCAATGCCTCGGGCACGGGGCTGATCAATGGCCGCACGCTGCCGACCATCGCGGCCACCTCGTGTTGGTGGGGCGATGGCTCCGGTCCGCTCGATCCCACCAACGGCAACCCGGACTACAATCCCACCGGCCTCGGGCAGCAGGTATCCGACTACGTCGTCTATCGCCCCTGGTCGACGGCGCCCAACACCTCGTCCCCGCCCAACTGGTTCGCGTTGCTCGCGCCTGCCAACGGCGACAGTTCCTCGGCCGCCGGCCGGTTCACCTTCATCTGGGCCGCGGCCACCGACCCGGAGGGCGACCCGGTCACCTACCGGCTGGAGATCGACGATGACGCCACCTTCGCCACGCCGCTCATCACGCACAGCGGCCTGGTGGCGACGACCGACACGGCGACGGTCACCTTGCCGGGCAAGACCTACTGGTGGCGGGTGACGGCCCTCGAGTCGCACGGGCTGGGCACGGTGTCGGGGCCGTGGACGTTCCGCACCCGCGCTGGCGTGACCGCGGTGGCGGGTGACGTGCCGTCCGTATTCTCCGCGCTGCGGCTGCGCGGCGCGAGCCCGCTGCCCTTCCGCCACACGACGACCCTCGCGCTGGAGGTGCCGCCGGGCGACGCGGCGCGGGTGACGATCTTCGATGCCCGCGGCCGCCGCGTGCGCCAGGTGCACGACGGGCCGCTGTCCGCCGGCCTCGCGACGCTGTCGTGGGATGGCCGCGATGAGTCCGGCGCGCGCGTGGCGGGCGGCGTCTACTTCGCCGTGGCGGAATCGCGCGGTGGCGCGGCGCGAGGACGCCGCGTGCCGCCGCTGTCGTTGGTCTTTACGCCCTAGCCTACGAGACCCGCAGGAACGCCGCGGTCAGGTACGAGGTTTCCGCCGCGGCCATCAGCACCGGGTGGTCGAGCGATTGCATGCCGGTCTCGAGCAGGCGGCACGGCCGCCGCGCGTGCCGCTGCGCCTCCAGCACCATGCCGAGGAACACGTCGCGCTGCACGTTGTGCGAACACGTGTTGGTCACCATCAGCCCGCCCGGCGCCAGCAGGCGCAGCGCGCGAATGTTGAGATCGCGATACGCGCGGATCCCGGCGGCGAGGTCCTTCTTCGAGCGCACCAGCGGCGGCGGGTCGAGGATGATGACGTCGTAGCGCTCGCGTCCGCGCTCCAGGCGCCGCAGCTCGTCGAACGCATCGGCCTCGATGAAGTGCGCGCGGTCGGACATGCCGTTGCGCTCGGCGTTCTGCCGCGCCGCGACGATCGCCGGGCCCGACGAGTCGATGCCCAGCGACGAGGCCGCCCCCACCTGCAGCGCCGCCATCGACCACAGGCCGCTGTAGCAGAACATGTCGAGAACCTTCGCGTTCGGCATACCCGAGAGGTGCCGCGCGAGGCGCGCGCGGTTGTCGCGCTGGTCGAGATAGAGACCGGTCTTCTGTCCCGACCGCGTGTGCACCACGACCTCGAGCGCGCCTTCGTGCACCAGGATTTCCTCGGGCACCTCGCCCCACAGCGTCTCGACGCGCGGGCCCATGCCCTCGAGCGAACGCGCCGGCTGGTCACAGCGCGCCAGCGCGCCGAGCGCGCCGGTCACCTCGCGCAGCGGTTCGATCATGTCCTTGAGGCGCAGGTCCATCCCGAGAGAACTGGCCTGCACGACGAGGTAGTCGCCGTAGCGGTCGATGAACAGGCCCGGCAGGTGATCGGCTTCGCCGGCGACGATGCGCAGGGCGTCGGCGCCGGGATACAAGGTGGTGCGATAGTTCACGGCCTGCTCGAAGCGGCGCTGGAAGAACTCGGCGGACAGCGGCTCGCTCTTGCGGGTGAGCACGCGTACGGCGATGAGCGAATGCCGGTTGAGAAAGCCGCGGGCGATGAACGCGCCGCGCGCGTCGACGACATCGACAATGCCGCCGTCCTCGACCGGTCCCTCGAAGCTGGCGATTTCGTTGCTGAACACCCACGGATGACCGCCGCGGATCCGGCGGTCCTGGTTCTTCTTGAGAATGACACTCGGCATGATGCGTGGCGCGGGAACGCGGGGCGTTCGCGCGACTCTCCCCCGGTGGCGGGAATGGACGTCAGGGTACACACAGCTTCGCCACCACAATTCGTCCGGCGCCACCAGGCCCGGGGATGGGAGGCAAGCTCCCGCGCGTCACTCGGTGCGACGGCGCGGCGCTTCCAGAGCGGGGCGGGCACTCGGCCTGCCACGGCGCTCAGCAACGTGCGGGAGTCTAGTCGATGCCGCGCGTCGGGGTCGAGCGCGGAATGCCCGCCGGCGGGACCACGGCGCGGCCTGCCCCCGACACAGCAAAGAGCGGGCGCCCCGGCAGTAACAGGGTGCGCCCGCTCCTCGTGCACAAGTATTGCAGTGCGTCTAGCGGCGGAACTGGTTCTTCAGCGCGCCCCAGGTCGTCGGCTGGACCGGCGTCGGACCATTGACCGACTCGAGGAACACGAGCGCGTCGGTGAACTCGCCGGAACCGTCGGACTCCTTGGGGGTCGACTGGAACGCGATCCACCACGAACCGACGCTGGTCCCCGTCGCCGGGAACACCAGGTTCATCGCGTTGTACGGCGCGGTGCCAGTGTTTTCGTCATCCTCGCCGTAGCACACCCCGGCGCCCGCGCTGTTGTCGACGTAAAAGCCGAACGCGCTCGAGTTCACGCCGGTGTAGCTGACCTGACCCTGCCACATGGCGTTCGCGTCGAAGAGGTTCGACACCACGTGGCCGGGCGTGCCGACGTCGAACGACGTGACGCAGAACCAGCCCGGGCCGGCAGTTGCCGGAAAGATCTGGTAGCGAGTGGCGGCGCCGCCGTCGTTGTAGATGCCGATCGACTGGTTGTTGAGCGGACCGCCCAGCGCCAGCTTGATGGTGAACGTCGAGTTGTGCGACACCGTGGTCGTCCACAGCCCGTTGCCGGCCTGGTCGGTGTTGACGTTGATGGTTTGTCCGAGCGAGTTGAGGTACGACTGCAGCGTGCTGCCCGAGACCGATACCGGGCGCGTGTTCATCACGGCCGCGGACGCCGCGGACACTGCGAAGCTGGTGAGCGCGAGGCACAGCGCAGAACGGCTGAGGAATGTATTCCAAGTCTTCATGGTGGAGTGCTCCTTCCAGGTGGGTGAGTCACGCGAACGGCGCGTGCATTGAGCGTGTGGCCTGATAGGAGTGACACCTGTCATCTCCGGTTCCACGAACACCGCGTCTTCCCCCGTCGCGCGGCATTTGCGGAACTCGTTCCCTCGGTCACCGCTCAGATGCACGTGTACCGGGACTTGTCCGAGCGGCATCCCGACTCAACACGCGCGGCGCCCGCGCCGTGGCGGTCCGCACCTGATCTGGAGGAACTCTCATGCTGTGGACGATTGTGGTCCTGCTGATCATCATGTGGCTGCTGGGCATGGTGACGAGCTACACGATGGGTGGGCTGATTCACATCCTGCTCATCCTCGCCGTGATTGCCGTGCTGGTGCGCATCATCCAGGGACGTCGCGCGATCTGATCGCGACGGCCGCGACGCGCACGCGGCATACGACAACGGGCGGGCGCGCCATGATTGGCGCACCCGCCCTCGCGCTCGATGAGCGGGAACGCCGCGGCCTCGATCGCGGGCTGCACACCGAGCGCTTCGAGCATCTCCAGTTCCACCTCGCGGCGACCGGGCCCCACACTCACGATTCGCCGATGCCGGTCGCGGCGAGCGAAGGCGCCTCGACCTCGACCCTCTCGTTCGCCGGAAGCGCGGCGTCGGTGCGCGTGAAGACCGCCACCTCGAGCCGGGTATGCAGTTCGAGTTTTCCGAGCACGTTGTGCACATGACTCTTCACGGTGTGAACGGCCACATGCAGCCGCGCGGCGATCTCCTTGTTGCTGAGTCCCACGCCAATGAGATCGGCCACCTGGCGCTCCCGCGGGGTGAGGCGCACCGGCGACAGCGACGTGACCCCCACGCGGTGAACCGCGCGGGTCGTCACCTGGTGGAAGAGGGGCTTGGTGAGTTCGGGCGGCAGCACCTTGGCGCCGTTCACCACACGGCGAATGGTCTCGAGCAACTCCTCGAACGTCGCCGTCTTCATCACGAAGCCCGACGCGCCGGCCCGCACGAATTCCGAGATGTCGTCCTGCACGGCCACCGCGCCCATCACCACGACCTTGGTCTCGGGGACATCGCTGCACAGGCTACGCGTGAGCAGGAGCGAGTCGCTGCTGCCCAGCACGAAATCCACCAGGACGACATCGGGCTTGGCCTGCTTGACGACACGCATCGCCTCATCGATATCGCCGGACGCCGAGAGGATCATGAACCCCGGCTGCGAACGGATCATCTGCGACAGGCCTTCACGCGTGTGCCGGTTGTCGTCGATGATGACGATGGTGGTGAGAGGGATCATGACGTGATGTCCGAGGCGTGCACGCCTGCCGGCGGGCCATCACCAACATGCCTGAGCTGCAAGTTCCGGGATTCCCGGTCGAGCACATGCGAAAAGTGGATCAGGTGATCATGAATGAGGTCCTCGCTTCCGGGCCCACCGCATCACGTCCCTCGCATCGAGCCCCGAGGGTGAGCCGGCTCCCATCATGTCCCTCTGCCGCGCGGTGTGAATCCATCCTTGGAGGTGATTGGGGACTAGTCCCCCCGGAATTTCTCGCCCGCGCGGCGCGCACTCGCGGGGGCCAACCCCCAATGCACCAGCCCGGCCGCGAAGAACCCGACGAACCACGCGTAGGAGTAGAGCGGCTTGAGCGCGGGCACGACGAGGCCGCCCCACGCGAGTCCGCACCCCGTCAGCGTCGCC
>JBKJUD010000338.1:0-15240 GCA_046590735.1 Candidatus Eiseniibacteriota bacterium
GACAACGCCGACAACTTCGTCGTCATCTGCTCCATCGAGAACTTCGACCCCATGGGGATCCACACCGGCGACTCCGTCACCGTGGCGCCGGCGCAGACGCTCACCGATGCCGAGTTCCAGCGCCTGCGCGACGCCGCGATCGCCATCCTGCGCCGGGTGAAGGTGGAGGCGGGCGGCGCCAACGTGCAGTTCGGCGTCGACCCGCGCACCGGCCGCGTGGTGGTGATCGAGATGAACCCGCGGGTGTCGCGTTCCTCGGCGCTGGCGTCCAAGGCTACCGGCTTCCCGATCGCCAAGATCGCCGCGAAGCTGGCGCTCGGCTACACGCTCGACGAGATCCCCAACGACATCACCCGCGTGACCTCGGCGGCGTTCGAGCCGGCGCTCGATTATGTCGTGACGAAGATCCCCAAGTTCGCCTTCGAGAAATTCCCCGGCGCGGACCGCACGCTCGGCACCCAGATGAAATCGGTGGGCGAGGTGATGGCGATCGGGCGCACGTTCAAGGAGTCGCTGTTCAAGGCGCTGCGCTCGCTCGAGGCGGTGCGGCCGTTCCGCCCGGGCGCGATGACCGCCGCCGACCTCACGCGCGAACTCGGCACCCCGACGGAGCGGCGGCTGCACCTGATCGTGCACGCGCTGGAGCAGGGGATGGCGATTTCGGTGCTGCACGAGCTGACCGGCGTCGACCCGTGGTTCCTCGACCAGGTGCAGCAGTTTGCCGACGTGCAGCGCGCACTGCGCGGCCGCGCGCTCGAGGGTCTCGACGACGAGACGCTGCGGCACGCGAAGTCCTTCGGCTTCAGCGACCGGCGGCTCGCGCACCTGCTGGGCACGGGGGAGGACGCGGTGCGCGCGCGCCGCCGCGCCATCGGCTTGCGCCCGGTGTTCAAGCGCGTCGACACCTGCGCGGCCGAGTTCGCGTCCGACACGCCCTACCTGTACTCGACCTACGACGAGGAAGACGAGGCCGACCCGCAGGACGTGCGCAAGGTGATGATCCTGGGCAGCGGCCCCAACCGCATCGGGCAAGGCATCGAGTTCGACTATTGCTGCTGCCATGCGGCCTTCGCGCTGAGCGATGCCGGCTACGAGACCATCATGGTCAACTGCAACCCGGAAACCGTCTCCACCGATTACGACACCTCGGACCGCCTGTACTTCGAGCCGCTGACGCTGGAGGACGTGCTCGAGGTGTACGAGCGCGAAAAGCCGGATGGCGTCATCGTGCAGTTCGGCGGACAGACGCCACTGAATCTCACGCGGCCGCTGCACGCCGCGGGGGTGCCGATTCTCGGCACCTCGCCGGATTCCGTCGACCTCGCGGAAGATCGCGAGCGGTTCGCCGCGCTGCTCGACGACCTCAGACTTGCGCGGCCCGCCTACGCCATCGCGCGCTCGCTCGCGGAGGCGGAAACCGCGGCGCAGGGGCTGGGCTATCCGGTGTTGGTGCGGCCCTCGTACGTGCTCGGCGGCCGCGGGATGGCGATCGTCTACACGCCCGAGGAGTTGCTCCGCGTCGCCGCGCCTGCGCTCGAGTCCGCGCCCGAGCGCCCGCTGCTGCTGGATGTCTTCCTCGAGGACGCGATCGAGATCGATGTCGACGCGCTCGCTGATGGCCGCGAGTGCGTCATCGCCGCGGTGATGCAGCACATCGAGGAGGCCGGCGTGCACAGCGGCGACTCGACGTGCGTGCTGCCCACCTTCAGCGTCGGCGAGCTGCAACTTGACGCCATCCGCGACGCCACGCGAACCCTGGCCCGCGCGCTCGGCGTGGTCGGGCTGATGAACATCCAGTTCGCGCTGGCCGGCCGCAAGCTGTACGTGCTCGAGGTCAACCCGCGCGCCTCGCGCACCGTGCCGTTCGTCGCCAAGGCAACGGGTGTCTCGATCGCCAAGGTGGCCACGCGGCTGCTGCTCGGCGAGACCTTGGCCGAGTGCGGACTCACACGCGATCTCACGGTCGATCGCTACTACGTGAAGGCGCCGGTGTTTCCCTTCGCCAAGTTCCCCGGGGTCGACCCGGCGCTCTCGCCGGAGATGCGTTCGACCGGCGAGGTGATGGCGTGGCGCGCGAACTCGGCGTCGCGTTCTACAAGGCGCAGCTGGCCGCCGGTCTGCGGCTGCCGGAGAGCGGGACGGTGTTCCTCACGGTCGCCGATCGCGACAAGGTGGAGGCGCTGCCGATCGCCGCGGGGCTGGCGCGCCTGGGCTTCCGGCTGGTCGCCACCCGCGGCACCGCGGAGTCGCTGCGCGCGGTGGGCATCAGCGCGGGCATCATGCCGAAGCGGGGCGAAGGAAGGCCCGATGGCGTCGACACGCTCAAGAGTGGCGGCATCGACCTGCTCATCAACACGCGGCAGGGCGGGGCGTCGTTCCGCGATGGATGGGCGCTGCGCACCACCGCGGTGCAGCACCGGGTGCCCTGCATCACCACGCTGGCGGGCGCGAAGCTGGCGGTGGAGGCGATCGAGGCGCTGCTCGCGCACCGCGTCGAGGTGACGTCGCTGCAGGAGATCGCGGCCGAGCGGGCGCGACACGCGGCGCGCGGCGGACCGGTGCTCGCTGGCTGACCGGCCGCGCCCCGCCGAGGCGCGCAGCGGTTACTTCTCGATGCGCGTCAGCAGTCCCGCCGCAACGCCGGCGAAGAGCACGTTGCCGATCCACGCCGCCATCACCGGCGGCAGCGCGCCGTTGTAGCCGAGTGCCTGCCCCGTCTTCATCACGCCGTAATAGGTGAACGACACGAACAGCGCGATCCCCGCGCTGATCATCACCCCGCCCTTGCGCAAGCGCGTCGACAACGCCACCCCGATCAGCACGACGATGATGTTCGCCATCGGCCAGGCCAGGCGCATGTGGTACTCGGTGACGTAGCGCTGCACGCGGCCGCCCGACCCCGCGGCGCGCGCGATGTATGCGCGCAGCCCGAGCGCCCCGAGTTGCGAGGGTTGCAGCTCGACATGGGCGAGATCGTCAAAGCTTTGATGCAGTCCCGGCTTCGCCCGTTCGTCGAACACCGACGCGCGTTCGACCAGCGAGAAGCCCGGCGGCGCGCCGGGCGCGTGCTCGAAACGCCGCTCGACCCCATGCAGGAACACCCAGCCTTCGCCGCGGGGCCGCGCCTGCTCGGCATCGATCCGCCACTGGACGCGGCCATTCTCGGCCTGCTGCACGGTGACCGTGTGGGCGGTGGAGTCGCGGCCGTCGAGCGTCTGGATCGTCCACAGCCGGCCCTTCAGGCCCTGGTAGATCACGTTGGCGCGCACGTCGGCGGATTCGGGCTCCTGGTGGCGGATCAGCGCGCGCATGACGTGGTCGCGCCGGACGACGCTCCACGGCAGCACCGTCTCGCCGAGGAGGAACGAGCCCACCGCCGCGATGACGGCGCAGGTGACCAGTGGCGCCACCGTGCGCGCCATGCTGCGCCCGGAGGCGCGGATCGCCATCAACTCACGGCTGCGGACCATCGCGCCCAGCGACAGCAGCACGGCCAGCAGCAGCGCCATCGGCATCACCAGTTGCACGACGCTGAACACGTCGTAGCCGTAGAACTGCAGCACGGCGCGCGGGGTGGCGTGATTGTCGAGCAGCATGTCGAGGCGATCGAACAGGTTCACCAGCTGGAACAACGCGATGAACCCGAGCAGCGCCAGCAGCAACGCGGTAAAGAAGCGGCGCAGCAGGTAGCGGTCGAGGAGGCTCATGCGGCGGTGCCCCCGAGATCGAGGTCGTCGGGCCACGGTCGGCTGCGTCCCTGGCGACGACGGGCGGGGAGCAGCCGGATGTCGCACACGCCCAGGGTGAGCAGCACGCCGATGGCGCCGAGTACGACATTGGCCGCCCACATCGCCACCGCCGGGGGCAACAACTGGCGATCCGCAAGCTGCTCCCCGCCGATGAGGAACAGGTAGTAGATGACGAAGAACCCGAGGCTGAGGAAACCGGCGGTCATCCCGCCGCGCCGGGCCCGCATACCCAGCGGGGCGCCGAGCAGCACGAAGATCACGCACGCGAAGGGAATGGCGTATTTCTTGTGGATCTCCACCTGCAGGGCATCGATGCGGCGGTCGGCGTTGTCATACTCCATGCGCGCCATCGACAACTCGTTCTCGGCGTGGCCGGCATCGAGTTCCCGGTGCAGGAGGAACAATTCGGTGGGATTGGGCTTCACGTGCACGGTATCTGGCGGGGCCAGGTGAAGCCGCAACCGCCAGGCCTGCCACGGGGTGGGAGCGCGGGCGGCCATCGCGGCCTCGCCCGAGGCGTAGCCGAGCGCCTTGCCGGCCGCCGCCAGCCGTTGCCAGGCGAGGCCGCGCTGGTGCTCCAGCGAGGCGATCTCCGACTGCATGTCGGCGGTGGACATCTCACGGTCGCCACGCGAGTCCCGGTCGGAGCGCATCAACTCGGCGCTCATCCCCTGGATGTTGATCGTCTCCCGCCCGAAGTGCACGCGGGTGTAGCCGTGCGGGCGGTCGCTGTCGGTCTGGTGGATCTCCCCGTCCCAGAGCGTCAGCGTGAGGACCGAGCCGCCGTAGCGGTACGCCAACTGTCCGCGGCGCGCCACGATGGTGGTGGGATGGCCGTAGACGCCGGCGCCCTGCTGCACCAGCACGACGCCGTTCATC
Organism: Candidatus Eiseniibacteriota bacterium; assembly: GCA_046590735.1. Taxonomy (GTDB): domain Bacteria; phylum Eisenbacteria; class RBG-16-71-46; order CAZEPH01; family CAZEPH01; genus JBKJUD01. The sequence goes on from JBKJUD010000338.1 coordinate 4,629, forward strand.
ATCGAGGTCCGGGCGTCGACCTGCGAGGCGCGCAGCGCGTAGCCTTCGATGTCGGTCATCAGGACCCCCTCGCGCACCTCCACCGCGGGCCGCTTGCGGGCGATGTCCATGAGCAGGTTGGCATACGCGTGGTTGGTGTTGGGGAGGATGCGGTCGTTGAAGTAGGCGAGGCTGCCGGCGAGCAGGGCGGCCAGCGCCAGCGGCGCCAGGAGGATGGTGGCGGGATTCATCCCGCTGGCGCGCAACGCGGTGATCTCGTTGTCCTGCGCCATGCGCCCGAAGGCCATCAGCACCGCCACCAGGACGCCGCACGGCACCGACAGGGCGATCATCCATCCCAGCGCGAAGAGGAAGAGCTGGATCACCACCAGGGGCGCGACGCCCTTGTTGATGAGCAGGTCGAGATACTCCAGAAGGAAATCGGTGGTGAGCAGGAATGTCACCACCGAGAAACCCAGGAAAAAGGGTCCGAGATGCAGCCGGAGTACGTGGGCCAGGATTCGTCGCATGGGCGGGCGGCAGTCTAGCATGCCGGGCCGGAAAAGACGCCGATTGCCTTGCGGGGCGGCGGGATTCTCCGTAGTCTCTCCCGATTCGCCACCCGGGGTGCAAGGAATGGGAACCCGGGAGGGCGGAGACGGGTATCGGGAGGGTCCCCCGGCATCCGTGAGGTTGCCGCTGTTTTCGCGCGCGCGCCCACGCCTCGGAAGCGTGCTTCCTTCCTCGAATCTGATGGCAAACCCCGTCATGGAGTGTCGCCTGATCGCCTGCCCACCCACCCATCGACGTCTCCGCCGCGCCGTCCTGGCGTGCGTGTTGCTCGCATGGGCCGCGGGAACGATAGGCTGCGCCTCGATCCGGCGGGCCAACCAGATCGGCGATCCGGGCGTTCGGCTTCAGGCTGAGATCGCGGCCGCGGCGCACGCCGACTCGCTCGAGGCCGCGCGTGCCGACTCCCTTGAACGCGTCCACGCGGACTCGTTTGCCGCCGCACCGCCCGACACCCTCGGCCTCGCGGCCCTCTCCGCCGTGCACGATTCCCTGGCCGCCGACTCCACCCGTGGCGGCATCGCCCCACACTCCGGCGGCCCGGACAGCGACCCCACGGCCCCCGCGTCGGTCGCCGTCGCCCTGCCCGACACCGCGAGTGGCTGGCGGCCCCCGCCCGAGCCGCTCCGGCTGACCGGCGACAGCACCGCGCTCGCCGAGGCTCCGCTTGATTCGGCCGCCATCGTCCCAGTCAGCGCCGACAGCCTCGCCCCGGTGGAGCGCGTCGTCTACGGGCCGCCGGTTCCCGCCAACCTGAAGCGGGGCTCGAGCGGGCTGGTGCCGGACTTCGGCTTGGGCTCGGTGCTGCGGCGCACGCCGAAACTCGCGATTTCCGACCTCAAGGGCGGGGAATTCCACGGCCTCGGCACCCCGCTGTACGACCACCAGCCGGGCCAGTTCGACCCGATCATCCCGGACTCCACCTTCGGCTTGCGGGTACTGCAGATCCGCGACAATCCCAACTACACGACCGCCACCACCTTCGACCCCGAGCGGCGCGTGGTGTCCCAGAGCTCGGCGTTTGCCGGGGTGCCCACGACCTGGCCGTACATCCGCGACAACGAGGAGTATGGCCGCGAGCAACTGCGCTACGCGTTGCGCCGGCAGTGGCGGACGGCGGCTGACGGTTACCTGTTCCACGGACAGGACTACTGGAACGACCCGTACAACTCGCGGGGCCGCAAGCTGCGCATCGAGGCCGAGCTGCCCTCGGCGCTCACGAGCGTGTTCGGCTCTGGCGCGCACTTCGACATCTCCGGCAGCGAGCGCATCTCGATCGGCGGCACGTCGGACTTCAACAAGATCTCGCCCAACCTGCTCAACCCGCACCGCTCGATCTTCCCGTCGCTCAACATGCGGCAGGACCTGCAGGTGCAACTCGGCGGATCCATCGGCGACAAGATCGACGTCAACGTCGACCAGCGCAGCAACGTCTCGACCGACCTCGAGAACCACATCGGGATCAACTATCGCGGCTACCACGACGAGATCATCCAGGAACTGAACCTGGGGAACACCAGCCTGTCGCTGCAGGGCTCGCGGTACGTGAGCTACGGCGGCCAGCACCAGGGGCTGTTCGGCATCCGCTCGCAACTCGCGCTCGGCGGCGTGGAGATCACCTCGATCGCCAGCAAGGAGCAGGCGAAGGGCGGGCGTGTCACCAAGGTGCCGGATCGCGACCGCGCCGATCCCATCACCGTCGACCAGTACATCCACGGCCGCGTGTTCTTCCTCACCAGTCCGGTGCTCGGGGCGCCGCCGGCGGCGTCGTCGGTGAACGACTCGTCGATCACCGTCTACATCGGCCGACCGCGCAGCGAGTCGCGTTCGCGCCTCGGTCGCGCCTTCCTGTATGCGAACGACATCACGCGGGTCGACTCGCTGGGCGTGCAGGCGTACTTCACCGAACTCAAGCGGAACACCGACTATTACGTCGACCCGTTCTACGTCGGGCTGCCGGTGATCGTGCTGAACGAGCAGGTCCGCGACAACGAGATGTTGGCGGTGACGTACCGGTTGAACGACGCCGCACGCACGGCGATCGGCACCCCCGCCAGCCAGACGCCGGCGGGGGACACACTGCGGCTGAAGGCGCTGCGGGTGGCCAACGGCGACACGCGCAACCCGAAGGACCTGCTGCAGGGGCCGTGGGCCCCGCTGCGCGTCTACGAGAACCGCAGCTGGTACGACCTGGGCACCACCAACTTCAACCCGGAGGCGCAGGGCTTCAAGCTGAATATCTTCCGGGTCAACGGCGCCGGGCAGGACGCCAACAACAAGGGCGGCGCGCTGTACATCCAGCTGCTCGGCCTCGATGAGGAAGACGGGACCACCAACCCCGACGGCAGCCCGCACCGCGCGCCCGACGGGCGGGTCGACACGCGGTACTTCGACCGCGTGCACGGCTACCTGCGCTTTCCCTACAACAAGTGGGAGCCGTTCTGGCTGAGCGACCCGGCCTTCGGCTCCAAGGTGGGCGATCCACTGGCCGGCGACAACGAGGACCGCATCTACCGCGAAGACTGGTCCTCGGTGCCGCGACCGCAGGACTTCGTCCCGAAATACTATTTCCAGGCCGAGGGCATTGGCGTGGTGACCCGCCTGGAACTCGGCAAGACCGACATTCGCGAAGGATCCGAACAGGTGGACGTCGACGGGCTGGTGCTGCAGCGCGACGTCGACTACGCGATCGACTACACCACGGGCACGCTCGAACTCAAGAGCCAGCGCGCGCGCAAGGCGGATGGCCGCTACACGGTGGCCTATTCCTACAACCCGCTGTTCGGGCTGTCGCAGAACTCGATCATGGGCACCTCGGCGACGTTCCGGCTGGGGAAGGTGCAATCCAACGGGATCAAGCCGCACCAGATGAGTGCCACCTGGCTCTACGAGGGACGCGGTGGCGTGTCCAAGCTCGAACACCCCAAGCTCGAGGACTCGCCGGCAAAGACGGTGGTCGGGGACATCACGGGCAGCTTCGCCTTCCGGCCGGAGATCGTGAGCCGGCTGGTGGATGCGCTGCCGCTGGTCCGCGCCGGCGCCACCCCGTCGAACATCAACGTCGACGCCGAGATCGGCGCCAGCGTGCCGAATCCCAACACGCGCAACCTCGCCTTCCTCGACGACATGCAGGCGACGCGCCGCATCACCAGTGTGCTGCCCGAGTTCCAGCGCTGGTTCTGGAGCGGCATCCCCGAGGGCGCGCTCGACGCGGCCGCGACCCGCACAGAGGCGGCCGAGCGCCAGGCCGCATTCCGCTGGTACAACCTGCCCAGCGACAAGGACGTCTCGCTCACGCAAGCCGAGGTCTATCCGGACTCGCTGTTGTCGCAATCCGAGAAGACCTCGCCGGTGACCGTGCTGAACCTGCACGTCGACCCGCGCGGCGGCACCTCGGCCACCTCGCCGGACCCGACCAAGGCGTGGAGCGGACTCACCCAGCTGATCTCCACCACCGGCGACGACTTCTCCCAGTACCAGTATCTCGACGTGTACCTGCGGGTGGCCGACTCGCTCGACATCCCGAAGCAGCCGCTCTCCGCCGCGACGCTGGACCGCATGGCGAACCTCAAACTGCACATCGATCTGGGCATCCTCAGCGAGGACGCCGAGTGGATGCATGGCCGCGCGCCCGACGGCATCCTCCAGACCGAGGATCGCGACCACAACAACGACTTCGCCAACGTCCGCGAGGACACCGGGCTCGACACACTGTGGAGCAAGGTGCTCGACAACCCGACCCTCGGCTCGCTCGAGCCGGGCTACGACCCCGCGCTCAAGAACGATCCCAGCGGCGACGACTACCGGTTCACCACCGCCAACCGGCCGAATTACGACTTCTCCCACATCAACGGCACCGAGGGGAACAACCGGCTCGACTCCGAGGACCTCAATGGAAACAGCATCCTCGACACCCATGCGCGGTTCTTCGAGTTCACCCTCAACCTCGGGGGACAGGCAGTCCGCGACGAGGCGACGAAATACCCGGAGTTGAAGAACGGCTTCCGGCTGTTCCAGATCCCGCTGAGCGAGGCGATCGCGGTGAGTGGCGACGGGATCAGCCAGCCGACCTGGCAGCAGATCCAGCATTGCCGCATCTGGCTCGAGGGAGCCGACGAACCGATGAGCGTGCAACTGGTGCGGCTCGACATCGTCGGCAACGTGTGGCTCGAGCGGCCGGTGCAGGATGCGCTGACCAAGGTCACGGTGCGGGTGGCGAGTACGAAGGGCGCGGGATCGGCGCTGTACGAACCTCCCCCCGGCTCGTTGCAGCGTGACCCCTCGAGTTTCGACCGCGGCTACCTGCCGGAAAACTCGCTCGTGCTCGATTTCCAGCGGCTGCAGCCCGGGCAGTACGTGTCGGCGTTCCGCAACTTCCTGGTCGAGCAGAGCTATGTGCAGTACGACTCGCTGGAGATGTGGGTGCGGCTGCCCGAACTGGACATGCGCAACGACGCGCCGACGTATTTCTTCCGCTTCGGCGCCGACAGTGTGAACTACTACGAGTACCGCACCAGGCTGGGCGACGGGCCGGGCAAGCCGGGGGACTGGCGCAGCGTGTTCGTGCCGCTGGGTGAGGTGACCCGCACGAAGCTCGAACCCGAGGGCACGCTGCGGCTGTCGCGCGACTACCCCGGCGCCGATTCGCTGGCGCGCTATCGCCTGGTGCCGCGCGGGGGAGGCGCCCCCCCGGACACGGTCCTGACAGTGGGATCGCCCAGCCTCACGCGCATCAAGCGGCTCGAGATGGGCGTGGTGAATCGCCTGGAAAACGAACCGCTGCGCGGCTTGCTCTACGTGGACGAAGTGCGCCTGGGCGCGGTGCGCAAGGAGCGCGGCCTGGCGCGTCGCGCCAGCATCGGCGGCAACCTGTCCGACCTCGGCAACTTCAACATGAGTTACGAACAGGTCGACGCCAACTTCCTGCGCATCGGGGCGGCCGAGGGGGCGGGATCCACCACCCGGTTGCTGAGCGCGCTGGGCGGCATTTCGGTGGACCGTTTCCTGCCGGCCTGGGGCATGACCATTCCCTTGAGCTACCAGTGGACCGAGACGCGCGGCACGCCCAAGTTCCAGCCTGGCTCCGATACCCGCTACGGCCGGGACCTGCAGGACCGCTACGCGACGGTTTCGGGCAACTCGACGCTGGCCACCAGTTTCCAGAAGCGTGCGACGCACAACAATTTCATGCGCTACACGCTCGATGCGCTGAGCGGAAACGTGAGCTACAGCACGGGGCACAACCTGACCACGACCGCGGTCGACAGCACGCGCGCGGCTTCCGGGTCGATGCACTACGGCGTTCAGGCCGGCATCCCGCGCAGCGGCGGCACCGGCCAGTTGCTGCTGCCGGTGCTGCGCTGGGGCAAGGTGCTTGGGCTGGCGATGCCGCGCATGCGCAACGCCACGCTGCGCTACATGCCGACCTCCGTCCGGTTCGACGTGCAGGCGCGTTCGCAGCACGGCGTGAGCTACGTGCGCTCCCTGAGCGCGGGCCAGCTGGACACCGCGGTCGCCGGCTCCGGCATCGCCAACGCGTCGAAGACCGGGACGCTGGCCGGCGGCGTGACCTTCCAGCCCTTCGACGACCTGCGCAATGTGCAACTCACCGTCAGCAGCCAGCGCGACCTCACGCAGCCGCTGGGACGCAGCGTGCCGATCCTCGGCAACTCCGGCCGCGAGACCGGCGCGTCGCGCACGCTGTCGATGGACTACCAGCCGGGATGGCTGCGGGTGGTGGGCGGCAGCGTGAGCTTCAATGGCGGCTCGGACATTACGTCCGACGCCAACCTGCGCCAGTCGAACGACGCCGGCGATGTGTACGGCGTGGGCAACCGGCAGCGCGTCGAGATGAGCGGACGGCTGCCGATGGGGTGGCTGTTCGGCCGGCCCCGCCGCGTGCCGCCCACGCTCAAGCAGCAGGCGGCCGCGAACGACAGCACCAAGGCGCCGGAGGTGCAGCAGCCCTCGATCAGCCCGATCACCCGATTGCGCCAGGTGCTCTCCGGCATCCTGACGGTGAACGAAGCAGCGCAGGTGACCCACTCGGTGCAGCGCGGCGCGCGGTTCGACCGCGTCGGCTCGCTGCCGGGCATGGCGTTCCAGCTCGGGCTCTCGAACTCCGCGCCCGGCCTGCTCCAGCTCGAGGACTATCGCACCAGCTCGACGCGCAGCGTGTCCGACGGCGCCAACGTGCGCGGCACGCTGCTGGGGATCATGACGGTGAGCGCGCGCTACAGCGTGACCGAGGACAACACTCTGTCGAACAACGCGGGCAATCCGCGGCGCGGCACGGTGTGGCCCGACCTGGTCGGCACCATCCCGACGCTGGAGTCCCGGCTGCCGGTGCTCAAGCGCTTCTTCTCGACGCTGAGCCTCGATACCAACTATCGCAAGCAGACCAGCCGCACCTATCGCGATCTCGGCCGCTCGACGCTGCAGGAATCGACGGACCAGACGGCGTTCCAGCCGCTGATCGCGTTGCAGGGCTCACTCAAGGGCGGGGTCACCGCGACCTTCCGGTCCGAGCACACCAAGTCGGTCACCAGCTACGGCACCTCGGGCGGGTTCAACAACTCGGAGAACTGGGACTACTCGCTGCAGATGCGCAAGCAGTTCGACAGCAAGCGCGGCTTCCCGCTGCCGTGGGGCACGCGCATCAAGCTGCACAACCCGCTCAACACGTCCTTTGCCTTCACCTACAACACGTCCCGCGCCGGCAACTCGCTCTCGCCGCAGCTGACCGACAACACGCGCAAGTGGAACCTGATCTCCACCGCGGACTACAACGTCGGCCAGGACGTGCGCACGTCGTTCAACCTGCAGATCGGCCGGCGCACGCCGCTGCTCGATGGCAACTGGCACCAGACGGTGAAGCTGGAAACCGCGCTGGAGTACATCTTCCAGTGAGCGCGCGTCTCGCGTCCTCGCGCGCGCGGCGCGCGTGGGGGAGTGTGCTGGCGCTGCTGGCGCTGGCGTTGCCGGCGGGCGGCTGCGCCACCCCGCGCGGGCACGCGCCGCGCGACACGTTCGACGGCGCGCGGGCGATGCGCCTGCTCGAGGCCCAGTGCGCCTTCGGTCCCCGGGTGCCCGGAACCGCGGCGCACGCCGCCGCACAGGTCGCGCTCGCCGACACGCTGCGTGCCGCAGGGTGGGCCGTCGAGGTGCAGGAGTTCACCGGCACCGTCGCCGGGAGGGAGACTCCGATGGCCAACATCGTCGCCCGGCTCGCCCCGGAGCGGCCGCGCCGCGTGCTGCTGTGCGCCCACTGGGATTCGCGGCCCTGGGCGGACAAGGACCCGGTGCCCGCCAATCGCCGCACGCCCGTGCCGGCCGCCAACGACGGCGCCAGCGGCGTCGCCGTACTTCTGGAGATGGCCCGGCACCTGCACGCCGCGCCCCCGGCGGGCGTCGGGATCGACATCGTGCTGTTCGACGGCGAAGACCTGGGGACCGAGTCCACGCCGCAGCTCTACAGCCAAGGCGCCCGGTACTACGCCGCGCACCCCGCCGGCGGCGTGAAGCCCGAGCTGGCCATTCTGCTGGACATGGTCGGGGACGCCCAGCTGACCCTGCCCATCGAGGTGGGCTCGTGGCGGTCGGCGCCGACGCAGATCCGGGCGATCTGGAAGATCGGGGCGACGATCGCCCCGGATGTTTGGCTCGACCAGCCCGGCTACGAGATGACCGACGACCACACCCCGCTGATCGAGGCCGGTATCCCCTCGATCGACATCATCGACTTCGAATACCCTGCATGGCACACCCTCGCCGACACCCCGGACAAGTGTTCCGCGGCCAGCTTGGGCGTCGTGGGAAGGACCCTTCTGGCCTATCTCGCCCAGTACGCCAGTTCCGCCCGGAACTGAGCCATCCTTTTCCCTTGCCCTCGACGGGGCCGCCCGGCTATCTTTCCAGACGGGCGCGCCTTGCGCCTTCTCGTGCCTCGCCCGGACGCCGGAGCAGATTGCTTCGGCGCGTGCTGTCTGGTCCGGCTGCGGCGGCTCTCTCACACAGGGTGAACGGAAGTCTCGTTCGCCACGCCGGGGCGCAGTGCGAAGTTTGTCTGCGTCTTTTTTTTTCGCCGGAATAGCCTCTCGCGGGCAGGCGGCAGCGTGGCGGCGGGATCGCGCAAGGCATTGCATTCGTGGCGGATGGAGGAGGCGTGGACGACCTGAGGGAACGCGTGCGGGCCCTGGCAGAGTCGACCCTTCTGGGGACCGGCATCTGGGTCGTGGACGCGGAAATCGCACCCGCGGGCCGGCGGACCATCGTTCGCCTGTTCATCGAGAAGCCCGGCGGCGTGACCGTCGACGATTGCGTGCGGGTCAGTCGCAGCGCAGAGGACGCGCTGGACACAGCGGATGTGTTCAGCGGCACCTACGTGCTGGAGGTCTCCTCACCGGGACTCGACCGGCCGCTGCGCAAGCCCTCCGAGTACGAGTACTTCGTCGGGCGGCGGGTGCGCATCGTGACCCGCGTGCCGGTGCTGGGGACCAACGCGATCGTCGGTGAGATCCTGGAAGCGACCAGCACCATGGTCGCCCTGAAGCTGGATGACGGCGAGTTGCTCTCGCTGCCGTTCGAGGCCATCGCCCACGCGAACCTCGACCCGGTGCTGTGGGAGAACTCGGTCACGCCGGAAGACCGCAAACGCGGCGTCAAGCCGGGCGGCAAGGGCGCCGGCGGTAAGCGCCGCGCCCGCACAGTCGCCACCGAACACGATGAGAACGCGGAGAACGACGAACTCCTGTAGCACGAGGATGCAGCCCGGACGTAGCGCTGGGGCGGGTGCGTGAGTCGCACCGCGGGAAGCGCAACCGGGGGCGCAACAGACCGAAAGGCGAACGAGCGATGAACTACGAGATCCAGGAAGCTCTGGGACAGATCGCACGCGAAAAGAACGTCGACCCCGAGTTGGTCAAGGAGACGTTGCAGGTCGGTCTGGTGCAGGCCGTGAAAAAGAAATTCGGCCCCAACACCAATGTGGACGTGACCCTCGAGCCGAAGTCGGGCCGCATCTCCGTCGCGCGCCGTCTGTCGATCGTCGAGGAAGTGGTCGACCCGCAGATCGAGATCAATCTCGAGGACGCCAAGCGGTTCGACGACAGTGCGGTCATCGGCAGCGACCTCGTGCTCCCGCTGCCCATCGCGGAGTTCGGGCGCAACGCGATCCAGGCCGCCAAGCAGGTGGTGATCCAGCGGGTGCGCGAGGCAGAGCGCGACCGCGTCTACCGCGAATATCAGGACCGTGTCGGCGAGTTGGTGCGCGGCACCGTGCAGCAGGTGGATCGCGGCAACGTCATCGTGAAGCTCGATCGCAGCGAAGCCATCCTGCCGGTGCGCGAGCAGATCAGCCGCGACCACTACCGCCAGGGCGATTACATCCGCGCGTACGTCAGCGGGGTCGAGCGCTCGACCAAGGGCCCGCAGGTGACGCTCTCGCGCACCCACCCGGACTTTCTCGTCAAGCTGTTCGAGAGCGAGGTGCCGGAGATCGCTGACGGCGTCGTGCAGATCAAGGCCGTCGCCCGCGAGCCGGGCACGCGCTCGAAGATCGCCGTGCATTCCAACGACGAGCGCATCGATCCCGTCGGCGCCTGCGTGGGCATCAAGGGCGCGCGGGTGCAGGCGGGGGTGCGCGCGCTCAGTGGCGAGCGCATCGACATCGTGCCGTGGAGCGCCGACGCCGTGGTCTTCGCGCGCCGCGCGCTGTCGCCGGCCAAGGTGCTCGACGCGGTGATCGTCGAAGGCGAGAACAAGATGTTCGTGCACGTCGCCGACGACCAGCTGTCGCTGGCCATCGGCAAGGCCGGCCAGAACGCGCGTCTGGCCGCGAAGCTGACCGGCTGGACGATCGAACTGGTGGCCAAGAGCGACACCGACCAGACCGCCGCCGTCGAACGCGACCGCGCGGTCGACCTGGAGACGCCGCCCGCGGTGGGCGAGGTGCTCGTCACCCGTGTGGCGCGCGAGGGCATCGAAACCGCTGACGACGTGCAGCGCGCGGGACTCGAGGGAGTCACCGCGATCGCCGGCATCGGCGACAAGGTGGCGGCCAAGC
>JBKJUD010000365.1:0-3474 GCA_046590735.1 Candidatus Eiseniibacteriota bacterium
CGTTGGTGCCCTCGAGGGGTAGCGGGTCATCGGCACACCACGAATAGCCGGCGGCGCCCGCGGGCATCCGCACCAACAACACAGAGGGGCGGGCATCGTCGAGCGGGGCGAGCGGTCGCCCGCTGCGCCGAAACGCGCCGACGTCGAGGCGTAGACGCTGATCGGTCAGACCTCGAGCGCGGCGCGGCGTGCGATTGCCAGAGCTATAACCGCCCACGGTTCACCCCCTCACGTCTGCCGCCGGGCTCGCCCACGCGGCGCCAGTTATGCCGAAAGAATAAGGCATTCACCGTGCTTTACAGAGGCGGGCATGGGCGACGTTGCACCATGTATGCCACGCTGCCGCCGTCGTCGGCGCTACCGCTGCGCTGCCAGGAGACGGCGGGCGACGGCGCCGCCCATGAATCCGGCGAGCCATGCATCCGACGCGGCATCATGCGCGCCGTGCAGGGCGTCGAGCCGTCGCGCGTAGGTGTCCCGCCGCATGCCCGGCGGCCGCGGCGGCTGCGCGTCGGATCGGATCATCCCATGCGCCCAACCGCCCGCCGGCGACAGGTTCACCCCAAGGGCTGCCGCCGCTCGCCGTAGGGCCACATCGGCGCGCACGTCGGCCGTCTGCCGCGTCGAAAGGTAGGCGAGCCCGTGACACGTGCGGCACGCCCAACCGTGCGCCACATAGCGCCGCGCAGCGTAGAGGATCGCCACGCGCCGATCGCAGAGGGGGCAGAGCCACCACGGGCGGCGCCCGTAGCCGGTGCGCGTCCAAGTGACGTCGATAACGTCGCGCCGATCGCCGGCGGCGGTTGCGGATGTCACGGTCACGGCGTCGGCTCGCCCGTCGGCGCCTATCGTGGGCTCGAGGGCGACGGCTGGCAGCGTTGGATGCATGCCGGTCCAAGTCGCGCGCAGCCGTCGCCCGTCGGTGTGCGGCGCTGCCAGGTTCAACCCCCCGCGCACGACGTCGCGCACGTCCAGCCGGAACCGCTCGACGGTCAACGGCCGCCCCCCCTGCCAGCCGCCCGAACCGCTGCCGCCCATGCTCGCCCCCTGTCGCGTCGTATCGGCACGCTCTGATTATAGGCGCGTGACGTCACGACGTCATGACGTCACGACGGCGCGGCGGCATGCCGTCACGTTGACCGGGCGGGCCGCCGATGTCATGATCGCCCGCATGCATGTGCTAGCGGTTGTAAATCACAAGGGCGGCGTGGGCAAGACGTCGTTAGCGGTCAGCCTTGCGGCGGCATGGGCGGCAGCCGGCGAGCGCGTCGCGTTGTTGGACCTCGACGGCCAGGCGAGCGCGTCGGCATGGCTTGGCGCAGCCGACGACGGCGCCGATAGCATGCTCGCCGTGTTCGCCGTCGGTGCGCCGCTGCGCCTTGTGCCCTCGACGGTGCCAGGGCTCGACGTCGCGCCAGCATCGGCAGCGCTCGCCCGTCTTGACGCCACGCTGGCAGCGCAGCCCGACGCGGTCACGGCCCTACGGCCGGCGCTCGAGGCGATCGGCGGGCGGTACGCGTGGGCGGTTGTGGACACCCCCGGCGCCTTTGGGCTGGCCACGCTGGCAGCGCTCGCCGCGGCGACGTTGGTTGTGGTGCCTGTCGAGCCGTCGTTGTTGGCGGTTGCGCAGTTGTCCGAAGCGCTGGCCACGGTTGACCGGGTGCGCTCGAGGCTGGCGCCGACGCTGCCGCCGGCGATCATCGCCCCCGTGCGCGTAGACGTGCGGACGGTCCTAGCCCGTGACGTTGTGGCCATGCTGCGCCAGCGGTTCGGCGCCGCCGTGACGGTCGCAACGCTGCGCGAGTCGGTGCGCATGCGTGAGGCGCCCGGCGCCCATGCGCCGATCGGCGTCTACGATGCATCCGGCGGCGCGGCTGCCGACGTGCAAGCGCTCGCCCTCGAGATAGCCGAGAGGATCGGATAATGCCCACGCCCAAGCGGCGCAGCTTTGCGGATATGGCGGATGCGATGCTCGACGCGGCAGCGGCCAGCCCGCCCCCGGTCACGGCTGCGCCGACGGTGCGCCGCTCGAGCTCGAGCCGGGCGCCGACGGCCGCCGATGTCAGCGCAGCCGACGACGGCCCACGGCTGCGCGCGTCGGGGGAAGCGGCCCGGCTCGCCCACGGTGACATTGTGCGCCGAACCGTCTACGTCGGCGGCGAGGACTGGCGCGCCGTTCTGCGGCTGGCCATGCGCCGCGGCGTCACGGCCTCCGACGTGCTGCGCCAAGCGCTGCGCGACTACCTCGAGCGGGGCGACGGCTCGACGTCGTGACGTCATGCCGTCACGGGGCGGCGGGGGCGATCATCGCGCACGCGTTTAAGAGACAAGAAAGTCAATTAAGTCCCGCCCGCGGTCTGTCAGCGGCGCCGGTGCCGTGTTGTCCGCGTGCGCGAGGCAACGGCCAGAAAGGCCAGAAAGTCCCGCCCGCCGTCGGCCGCCGTGCCAGGGCGCAACCGTCGGGCGGGCGGCGGGGGCACGTTGGGATCCCAAGGGCCGCACGCGTTTAAGCCTCCAGGAAGTCTAGAAACTCCCGCCGGTGGTCTGTCAGTGGCGCCGGCGCGGTGTGCCCCCGCGCGCTTGGCAACCTCACACAACTAACACAACTGCCGCCCGCCGTCGGCCGGTGAGGCAAGCGGCGATAGTGTTGCAGAAGTCGCATTAAGTCATCCGGCGCTGCCGTCGAGCCCGTCGCCAGCGTCGCCGCTTTGCCCCCGTGCGCCCATGCTGCGCCGTCGCCACGTGAGCGGGGGCCAACGGACGTCCGACGCGCAGAGAGCGCCCACGCGGCCCCTACGGCGGCCCTACAGCCGATCGCCCACGCGTGACGGCATGCCGTCGTGACGTCGTGACGTCGGCCGCCGATTCTCACGTGACGCGTTCGGCAGACTGCCCCGGTTGTTGACGTGACTATAATATATTCTTATAGTTACTTTAGCCGCACCTACAGCGGCACAACACGGCCAAGGGGGGCGAGCATGGCGGGTCACGACGACGACCAGGCGGCGAACAACGGCGACGGGCTCGAGGCGGCGGCGATCGTCACGGCTCGCCCGGCTGGCATCATCGCCAGCGGCGACGACGTGCGCGGTTCACGCGCCGTTGCTCACTACTTGGGCGCCCAACTCGCCCCCGGTGTCAGCCGCACGGCCAGCGCCGGGCGGCTCGACCTGGCGGCGCTCATCCTCACGCTTGCAATGAGCGGCACGGCACGCGGCGCCGTCGGCGTCAACGCGGCGCGCCAAGCGCTCGACGAAGGGCGGGCGAACCTCGAGCCCGTCGGCGTCGCCGGCGCTGCGCTTGGGGCGGCGTGGGCGGCGGCTGGCAGCCATGCGCCCGGCAGCGTAGCCCGCGTCTACCCTTGGGGCGCCGTGACGGCCGCCGACGTGTTGAACCTTGGCGCAGCGCTCGCCGCGGTCTACGCGCCGACGACGGTATCAGCGATCATGTCGGCCGTGCGTTCGGTGTTGCGCT
>JBKJUD010000379.1:0-2772 GCA_046590735.1 Candidatus Eiseniibacteriota bacterium
CCCGCCTCGGCCATCACCGAGTAGATCACGGGCGTGACATGTCCGATCGACCACATGAAGCGGTCGCGGGCGTCCCAGTGCGGATCCGTGGGGTCGTAGACGAGTTCGTGGAAAAACAGCGCCGTGGCGTAGTCGGTGCAGGACAGCGGGCCGCCGGTGTGGCCACTCTTCGCCGTGGTGTTCATGGTGATGATGTCGCGCCGGACATTGAGCGCCATCGCCTTGAGGTCGTCCATCCCGAGGCGGAATGGGTTCACGCGGGGCCGCGTGACAGCGGCGATCGCGGGGGCGTCGGACACGGATTCACTCCTTCTGCGTCTCGCAGGGTCGTGGCGCAGCGGGACCTCGTGCCCAGCCGCGAACCAAGATGGTACGCCCCGAAGAATAGGCGGTGGCGCAGGAGGAGGCAAGCGAAGCCGGATCAGCCCCCGGCGGCGGACTTCAGGTGGTCGATGGCGCGCGCGGCCTCATGTCCCTGCCAGGCGCCCGGGGCGGCCTTGCGGACCTTGCGATACAGGGGCGCGGCGTCCTTCGCGCGGCCCAGCGCCACGTAGGCGTGGGCGAGGTACAACTGCGCCTCGGACAGCCGTGAGCTGCGCGGGAAATGCTTCACGAAATCGGCGTAGCGTGCGGCGGCTGGCGCGTACTGCGTGTTGAGAAAGTAGGCGTGTCCCAGGTCGAGGCTGGCGTCGGCGGCCACCAGGGCCGCGCCGGCTGCAGACGAGACGCCGGGTGACACCAGAGGCGCGAGGACGTGGATCGCGTCGTCGTAGAGCGCGGCGCCGAGCAGCGCGTCGCCCAGCCGGTAGGCGCTCTCAGGGTCCGCGGGCGCGGCCTGCGCGGCGGCCTGCAACAGGCCGACGTCGTCGCGCGGGGTCAGGACGCCGCGGAGCACCTCGGCGAAGGACGGGCCGTCCTTGTAGCCGACCACGCGGGTCAGCTCGGTGGCATGCCGATCAAGGAACACGATCGTCGGCAAGCCCTGGACGCGATAGAGCCGCGCGATCGCGGGGTTGAGATCGGTGTTCACCTTCACCGCGATGACGCGGTCGGCCAGTTGCAGCACGGTAGGGTCTGTGTACGTGCGCCGGTCGAGCACCTTGCACCAACCGCACCAGTCGGCGTAGAAGTCGATCATCACCGGCACGCGCTCGACGGCGGCGCGCGCCTCGGCATCCTGCAGGTTGGTCAGCCAGACGATCTCGCCGGCGTGCACGGCGGGCGGCGCGAAAACCCCCGCCAGCGCGAGCGCGCCACCGAGGGTCAGCACACGTCCCATGTCGTTGCAGAATCGCGGCATCTCAGGCAGAGGTCAGCAAACGGTCGACGCGCGCGGCGATCTCGCGCTTGGCCTGCACGCCCACCAGGCGATCCGCGAGCTGGCCGCCCTGGAAGAACATCAGCGACGGGATGCTGCGGATGGCGTAGCGGGTGGCGGTGTCGGGGTTGTCATCGACGTCCACCTTGGCGAACACGGCCTTGCCCTCGTACTCCGCGGCAAGTTCCTCGATGGTCGGGCCGAGCTGCTTGCACGGGCCGCACCACTCCGCCCAGAAATCGACGACGACCGGAACCTGCGACTGCAACACCTGCTGTTCGAAGTTCGCATCGGTCACCGCAATCGTCTTGTGTTCCACGTCGTACCTCCTGAGGAGTGCTACCGGGCGGATTGCCTGTCTCGTACGGCCGGGCTGGGATGTCGTCCGCGCGGCCGGGCCGGTTCAAGCGATCGGTTAGTCTAGGCGGCGACGCGAAGCGCGTCAACGCGCCGTCCCCCTCGTGTCGGTAAGATGCGGACCCATGCCACTGAGATGCGCCAGCAGCAGGGCTCCCAGCGTGTCGCGGTCCCCCACGCTCGACTTGAGCATATCGTCGAGCCTCCGCGCGTCGGCCAGGAAGCTGCGCGCCAGCGCCGGGTCACGGGCCGCACGGCCGCCGTAGCGTCCGTCGTTCTCGAGGCCGCCCAGCACGCCGCCGACGAGGAACGCGAGCAGCGGAATCGGATCGCCGCGATCCTGTCCCGCCTCGGCCCACAGGCGCAGGGCGGTGGCCCCGTCGCCGGATTGGACCGCATCGCTGAAGGCCCGCAGCAGGACGCCGCTGTCGGCGCGCGCGGCGCGGCGCACGAGGTCGACGCCATCGGCCGAGGCTTCGGCGCCGCCGGTGAACAGCGCGACCGCCGCCACCGTGCGCTCGAGGTCCGCGGGATCGGCCAGCGCCACCTCGGCGAGCCGCACGACGGCCGCCCGCGAGAGGGTGGCGCCGTGGCGTGCCGCGACCTCGGCGATGCGCGTGCGGCCCTGTTCGCCGCCGGGGAACGAGCAGTCCACCAGCAGGGCCTGTGGGTCGGCCTCGCTCAGCTGCGCGATCGCCTCCGCGGCCCACTTGGGCTCGCGCACCTGCGGGGCGAGATCGGTTTCCCAGACCAGGATCGCGTCGGCCTCGCCGGACGGGATGCCGGGATCGGCCGGTGCATCGGCCGCCGCGGCCTTCGCCTTCGCCGATTTCGGCGGGGGCTTGGAGCGGGCGCGCGCTCCCCCGCCGCGCTGGAACAAGGCCTCGGCGCGCCGCACGTGGATGACGCGCGGGCCGGCGACCAGCAATCCCAAGCTGCCGAGCGCCGCATGCACGGCGGCCAATTCGATCTCGTCGCCGGAGAGCAATGTGAGCCCGCCCGCGGCGCGATCGAGGTGCGCGGCGGCGCGCAGCGCCTCGACGACGCGCGCACGCGATCCCAGATCCCCGCCGCCGCGCACCGTGGTGCTGGCCGGC
>JBKJUD010000035.1:0-4757 GCA_046590735.1 Candidatus Eiseniibacteriota bacterium
AGGCGCACGACATCATCCGCACGTGGGCGTTCTACACGATCGTGAAGTCGTTCTATCACCACGGCGAGATTCCGTGGACGGACGCGGTGATCTCCGGCCACGTCAAGCAGCGCACGAACGAACCGTCGCGCCGCCAGCAGGGCCAGGGCGCGGCGAAGTCGAAGCTGGAGAAGATCTCGAAGTCGCGCACGCAGGACGGGAGCGTGGCGACACCGATGGATCTGATCGAGGAGTGGTCGGCGGACGCGGTGCGCTACTGGGCCGCCGGCGCGAATCTTGGGACGGACCTCGCCTACGATCTCAAGGAGATGAACCAGGGCAAGCGGCTGCTGACCAAGATGTACAACGCGACACAGTTCGCGCTGCCACACCTCGAGGCGCACGATGGCGTGGCGCCGGCCGAGCGCTGGCCGTTCGACGCGTGGGTGCTGGATTCGCTGCGGGCGCTGGCCGGCCGCGTGCGCGCCTCGTTCGATGGGCATGACTTCTTCCACGCGCGGCTGGAGATCGAAACGTGGTTCTGGGGGACGCTGTGCGACAACTACCTCGAGTTGATCAAGGGGCGGTTGTACGCGGGGCTGCCGCCGCGTCCGCCTTCTGATGGCGCGGAGCCTGTCGCCTGGACTCCGTCGGCCGAGGATCTCGCGGGGTGCGCGTCGGCGCGGGCGACGCTGTACGAGGTGATGCTCGCGGTCTACAAGCTGTTCGCCCCGTTCGTCCCGCACATCACCGAGGAGCTGTTCGACCACATCGCGCGGCCGGCGGATCGCGGGCCGTCGATCCACGTCGCGCGGTATCCGTCGTCCGACGACTTCGCGGGCGATGATGCCGCGCGCCGCGTCGGCGACGAGGCGATCGCCGCGTTGCAGCTGGTGCGGCGGTACAAGAGCACGAACCAGCTCTCGATGGTGGCGCCGTTGCAGCTCGTGGAAATTGAGGGGTTGTCGTTCGACCCGGCGGTGCACCCGCGGCTGATCGAGGACCTGGCGAAGACGTGCCGTGCCGCGGCGGTGCGCGGTGGGGACGGGCTTAGCGGCGAGGGAGTCCTGGCCGAGGGGGCGTTGAAGATCAAGGCGACGCCGGAGATAGCACGAACATCGGTGGAGTAGACTCGGCTCCAGCACTGTCTCGGCAGGTTACGTGCGGGAAGGAGATCGAGACGACAGGCCTGCCGATCTACGAACAGGCGTAAGGGGCCGGTTCAGAGGCGGAACCCCATCTGGGGATCCGGGGCGCGGAGGCAGCTGGGCAGCTTCCGCGCTTCGTTCAGTCTCACAATTATTGGTCCGACCACTTGACCAATATCCCTCCCGGTGCCAGACTCCCGCCATGAAAACCGACCCCATCCCCCGGCAGTCCCTCGCCGACGCCGTCTTCGACCAGATCTCGCAGCAAATCGTCGACGGCGACGTCGCGCCCGGCTCAGCCCTCCCCACCGAGCGCGACCTCGCGCAAGCTTTCCGCGTCAGCCGCGGCTCCATCCGCGAAGCCCTGCAACGGCTGGCGCAGATCGGGTTGGTCGCGATCCGGCACGGCGGCGGCATCCGGGTGCTCGACGCGCAGCGTACCGGCGGGCTCGACCTGCTGCCGCAGTACCTGTTCCGCGCCGACGGCACGCTCAACGTCCAGGCCGTGCGCAGCGTGATGGAGATGCGGGCGGCACTCGCGCCCGATGTCGCGCGACTCGCCGCCCGTCGCGCGCCGCCGGAGATCGTGCAAGCGCTCGCCGACGGCGTGACCGCAATGGCTTCCGCCGCGGACAACCCCGCCCGCCTGCAACTGCTGGCGCTGGAGTTCTGGGACGCGCTGGTGCGCGGCTCGGACAATCTCGCCTACGAACTCGCCTTCAACTCGCTGCGCACCCCGTACGAACGCCTGCTCGCCGTGCTCGTCCCCGCGCTCGACTCCGAGCTGCGCGAGCACACGGCCTACACGGCGATCGCGCGGGCGGTGGCGGCGCGCGACGAAACCGCGGCGCGCGACGCGGCGGCCGCACTCATGCAACTCGGTACGCGGGGCATGCTGGAGATCCTGGAGCCGCTGGGGCCATGAGCGCGGCGTCGACCCCGCTGACCGGGCGCGCCGCGCTGCGCGAGTTCATCCGCCACCCCTCGGCGTGGATCCTCGCGGTGTCGTTGGCCGCCGCGCTCGGCGCACGCGCGGTGGCCGGCGACTGGTCGCTCGAAGACCTGGCCGTCGTCGCCGGCATCCTTGCGCTGCATCCGTTCTTCGAGTGGGTGGTGCACGTCACCATCCTGCACTTCCGCCCGCGCCGGCTGGGGCCGTGGACGCTCGACTTCCGCGTCGCACGCAACCATCGCACCCACCACGCCACGCCGGACGTCGTGCGCCACACGCTGATGCCGCTGCCGGAATCGCTGCTCGGGCTGCTGGTCGTGCCGCTCGCGTGCTACGCGCTCACGCGCCAGGCCGGCGCCTCGCTCACAGGGCTGGTCGTCACCTTCAGCCTCGGCCTCGCCTACGAGTGGATTCACTTCCTGATCCACGCCCACTACCGGCCGCGTTCGGCGTGGACGCGCGGCATCTGGCGGCATCACCGGTTGCATCACTTCAAGAACGAGCACTACTGGATGGGCGTCACGACGCACATCGGCGACCGTGTGCTGGGCACCCGGCCCGATCCAGCGACGGTGCCGGTGTCGCCGACCTGCCGCACGCTCGCGGGGTCAGCCGAGAGCATGTCAGCGTAGCGATTTCACCGCCCGCAACAGCCGCAGCAGGCGATCGGCGCCCACCCCATAGGGCGGCCGCAGGAATCGCTCGATGAGCGAGACACGGCCCTGCTCGAACACCGGCCGCATCTGCGAGAACGTCGCGAATCCTTCGCGAGCGTGATACTGCCCGATGCCGCTTGCGCCGACCCCGCCGAAGGGCAGGTCGGTCTGCGCGATCTGCAGGTGCGCCTCGTTGAGCGCCACGCCGCCGGAGCGCACGCGCTCGATGTAGAAACGCTGGAGCGCGCGGTCGCGGGTGAACGGGTACAGCGCCAGCGGTGTGTCGCGCGCGTTGATGCGGTCGGCCACCTCCGGCGCGGTGTCGTAGGCCAGCACCGGCAGGATCGGGCCGAAGATTTCCTCGCGCATCACCGCCATGTCGCCGGTGGCGCCGAGCACCAGGCGCGGCGCGAATTTCCGCGCGGCGGTCGCCGCGGGAGACTGCGGGGCGAGGTCGATGATGATTGCGCCGCGTGCGCGCGCGTCGTCGAGCAGTCCGTGGAGTCGCGCAACAGAGGCGTCATCGACGATCGACGTGTAGTCGGGCCCGGCGATGTCGGGATGCTGCGTCGCAACCGCCTGCCGGCACGCGGCGACGAAGGCATCGACACGGACTGTCGGGACGAACACATGATCGATGCTCGTGCACGCCTGCCCCGCGTTGAGCAGCTTCGCCCACATCACGCGCCCCGCGACCGCGTCGATGTCCGCGTCCGGCCCGACGATCGCCGGATTCTTCCCGCCCAACTCCAGCGTCACCGGCGTGAGCGTGCGCGCCGCGCCGGCCATCACCGCGCGGCCGGTCGTGGTGGAGCCGGTGAACAGCAGGTGATCGAACGGCAGCGCCGCGAACGAAGGCCCGCGCGTGCCGTCGTCGGCGAACACGCTGAGCGTGTCCTCCGGCACGAAGCGCGGCGCCGCCTCGCACAACAGCGCGGTGAGTCGCGGCGACTTCTCCGACATCTTCACCATCGCCCGGTTGCCGGCGGCGAAGATCGCGGTGAGCGGCGAAAAGGCCAGCAGCAACGGGAAGTTCCACGGGACGATGACGCCGACAACGCCGAGCGGACGCGGCTCCACGCGATTGCGCGCGCCGGGAAAGACCAGCCTGTCGACGCGTCGTGCGCGCGGCTTCATCCAGGATGCGAGATGACGGCGCGCGTGGCGCAGGCCGTCGGCGACGATGGTGTATTCGGCGAGCAGGGTCTCCTGCGGCGCGCGGTGGCCGAAGTCGGCGCTGATCGCCTCGACGATGTCGTCGCGATGCGTCTCGAGCAAATGGCCGAGGCCGCGCAGCCAGGCGATGCGTTCCTCGGCGGAGGGCGCGGGGTGCGCGGCGGCGGCGGCGCGGTGCCGCGCGAGCGAGGCGGCGAGGTGCGCGTCGCCGGTCATGCGAGCGCGCTGCTGAGCGCCAGCAGCATCTGAGCCGCGACGTAGGAGATCATGATCCATACCTGCGCCTGCCCCAGCGGACGGCGGAAGCGATTGACTGCGAGGATCGCGTCGGACGCCATGAACAGCAGCGCGCCCGCCGCCGCACACGCGGCGCCGTGGGTGCCCAGCGTGAGCGCGCGACCCACCGCCAGCCATACCATCGCGACGAGCACACCGACGTACAGCAGCACCGGCGCCCGCAGCCGCCCGAGTCCCGCCCACAGCCCGCGCAGCAAGACCGCTGCGACCAACAGCAGCGGGAGCAACAGCAGAGGCGTCCCCCCGGCCGGCGCGAAAGCTGCTATGTAGGCCAAGTGCGCGAGCAGGAAACTCGCGAGTCCGGGCAGGAAACGATCGCCGGGAAGCATCAGGAAGATGTCGCCGGCGAGTGAGAGCGCGAGGCCGGCGGCGATGGCGATCTGGTACGCGGCGCCCTGGCTGGCGGGCGCGACGACGACGAGCGCCAGCACGATCGCCGTCGTCAGCGGCTTGAACAGGTACACCTGCGCCCGCGCGCCCCGCGCCTCCGCCCGCAGGTGCAATGCGGCCGACACCGCGGCTGCGCCAAGGGCGCCGGGAATCAGAAGG
>JBKJUD010000078.1:0-3346 GCA_046590735.1 Candidatus Eiseniibacteriota bacterium
GTTGCTGGTGGCCGTGACGAGCCCGTGGTCGATCAGCGCCGCCGAGATCGCGCTCGGCCTCGCGGTGCTGCTCTGCCTCGCGGGCTGGGCGACGCGCACCGTGCCGTGGCCGTCGTCGCCGCTGAACCGGCCGCTGCTCGCGTTCGCTGGCGTGTGGACGCTGGCGGCGATCGTCGGACAGCACGCCCTCGGCCGCGGGCTCCTCGAGGCGTCGCACGCGTGGATCCTGGTCGCGGTTCCGGTGGCCGCGGTGGGCCTGGCGCGTCCGGCGCCGCGTGCACGCGCCGCCGTCGCGCTGCTGGTATCGGAATCGCTGCTCGGCGCGTACTGCCTGTACCAGCACCTCACCGGACTCGATCCGATTCTCGGACGCGCGGTCGAGAAACTCGACGACGGCGGCTATCTCGCCACCGGCACTTTCAGCCATCACCTGACGCTCGCCGGCCACGCGATGCTGGCCACGATGGTCGCGCTCGCGCTCGCGGTCAGCGCGCGGCAGGCCCGCCATCGCGCGTGGGCGCTACTGGCCGTCGCGGGCTGCGGCAGCGCGCTGCTGTGGAGTTACGGGCGCAGCGCGTGGATCGGCGCGCTGGTGGCGGCGCCGCTCGTCCTGCTCGGCGTCGACCGCGCGCGGCGGCGCGTCGTGTGGACCGTGATCGGCGCGCTGCTGGCGGCGCTGGTCGCGGTACCGGATGTGCGCGCGCGGTTGGTGCACGTGCTCTCCGACGACGTGGTCGGCCCGCGGCTGCGCCTGTGGGAGACGGCGCTGCACGTGATTCGCGCGCATCCCGTCCTCGGCGTGGGACCGGGGAATTGGCACGAGGCGTTCGTGCGCTATCATGTCCCGGGGCACTACTGGTCCGACGCCCATGCGCACAACGACATCCTCGCGGTCGCCGCCAACGCGGGCGTGCTCGGACTGGCCGCCTTCGCCTGGCTGTGGTGGACTGCGCTGCGCACGACCATCTCGGCCACGCGTGCGCGACGCGGCGGCGTACTGCCGGTGGCCGGCATGCTTGCGGCCGTCGCGATGCTCGTCGGCGGGCTGTTCCAGTGTTTCCAGACCGATGCGGAGGTGGCGATCCTGTTGTGGTCGCTGGTGGGCGCGGCCTGCGCGGCGTCGCCCGGCGGCGGGGACGCCGTGTTCGAGCCCGGAGCCGCCTGAGATGCCGACGCCCGTGTCCGTCGCCCTGATCGCCCGCGACGCCGCCCGCACGCTCGATCGCGCGCTCGCCAGTGTCGAGTGGGCCGACGACATCATCGTCATCCTCGACGACCGCACCACCGACGACTCCGCGGAGATCGCGGCGCGGCACGGCGCACGCGTCGAGTGGCGCGCCTGGCACGGCCACGTCGCGCAGAAGACGCTGGCGATGGCCGCCGCGCGGCACGACTGGGTGCTGGCGCTCGACGCCGACGAGGCGGTTTCCCGCGAACTGCGCGCCTCGTTGCTCGCCTGGCGGAAGACCGGCGGCGGCAGCATCGTCGCCGGCTACACCGTCGCGCGACGCTCGCAGTATCTGAACCGCTGGATTCGGCACGGCGGCTGGTATCCCGACGCCAAGCTGCGGTTCGTCGACCGCCGTCGCGCACGCTGGTGCGGACTCGACCCGCACGATCGGCTCGACACGTCCGGGCGCACCGCGCGCCTCGCCGGCGACCTGCTGCACGACACGTACGCGAGCGTCGCCGAGCACTTGGCGCGCAGCGAGAGCTACAGCAGCATTGGCGCGGCGTCGATGCATCGCGCCGGGCGGCAGGCGACAGGGTTCGACATCCTGCTGCGTGCGCCGTGGCGCTTCGTGTACGGCTACGTACTGCGCGCGGGATTTCTCGATGGGTATCCCGGCTTCGTGATCGCCGCGGTCGGGGCGATGGGCGTGCTGGCGAAATACCTCAAGTTGCGTGAACTCGGACGGTCTCAGCCCGACGAGGACAGCGAGTCGTAGACCGCGCGGGTGGCCGCCACCATGCGCGCCGCTGAATAGTCCTCGAGCACCCGCGCACGGCCGCGCGCTCCCATCGCCTGCGCGGCCTCGCGATCCGCCAGCAGCGCAGCGCACGCCTCGCGCAAGGCGGTGTCATCCCCGGGCGGCACGAGGACGCCGCACCAACCGCGCGGATCCGCGCTGTCGTGCGCGCCGACGATCTCCGCGACGCCCCCCACCCGTGTCGCCACCACCGGCCGCGCCTGGGCGAGCGCCTCGAGCACCGCGCCGGGCGCCCCTTCGGACCACGAGGGATGCACGACCAGGTCGGCAGCGGCCAGCAGCACGAGCGGGTCGTCGAGGTGGCCGAGCAGGTGCACGCTGTCCGCGAGGCCGAGCGTGCGCGCCAGGTCCGCGAGCGCGCCGCGCAGCGAGCCCTCGCCGCCGATCGCCACCTGCACCCGCGGCCACGTCCCGCGTAGCGCGGCAGCCGCGCGCAGCAGCGCCGCGTGGTTCTTGACCGGCTCCAGCGAACCCAGCGCGACGAGCAACGGGCCGTCGTTCGCGTCGCAGCGCGCGCGCATCGCGGCGACTGCCTCGGGCGCCGGTGGTGCAGTGCGGGTAACGGCGGTCGGCGCCAGGTGGATGCGCGCACGCGGCGCGCCGCACGCGGCGACATCGTCGGCCACGGCCGCGCTGACGCAGAGCACGGCGGCGGCCGCGCGGTACTTGCGGCGGGTGAAGGAGCCTTCCAGCGCCCGTCGGGCTGCGGACGCGGCGGGCGGGCGCGACATGTTGCGGCGCGTCACCACCAATGGAAGGCCGAGCGCGAGCGTGACCGGCATGAGCAGTCCGTGCGCGTGGGCACTGTGGGCGTGCAGCAGCTGGGCGCTGCGCGCACGCGCCACCGCGGCCAACTCCCACGAGGCCCGCGGCGCGACATCGCCACGCATCGCCAGTTCGCGCACCGCACAGTCCTCCCCGCGCGCCCGTGTGGCCAGCGCGCTGCCGGGCGGCACGACCAACAGCGGTGACTCGCCATCGGCGCGCAACGCGCGCACCAGAGTCAGCGCCTGCTCCTGTCCGCCGCCCCAGGTCAGGCCGGTGTCGACGTGCACGCTCACGCGCCCGGTCATTCGCCTGCTCCCGGTCGCACCGACAGGCACAGCGCCTCGAGCGTCGCGCCGAAGGCCGTGAGGCTGTACAGCCGTTCGGCGCGCGCCCGCGCTGCGGTTTCCATCGTACGACGCGCGGCGTCGTTGAGCGCCAGCGCGCCGCGCATCGCCTCGGCCATCGCCGTCACATCGCCGGGCTCGACCAGCCAGCCGGTGACGCCCTCCTCGACCGCCTCAGCCACCGCGTGCATCCGCGTGCCCAGCACGACGCGGCCGCTGGCCATCCACTCCGCGGCGACGCGG
>JBKJUD010000090.1:0-7072 GCA_046590735.1 Candidatus Eiseniibacteriota bacterium
AAGAGACGGCCCAGGCCCCTGCGGCGGCCCGGGTGGCGGCGCATGCCTACGCAGAGCCGTATGCGCCCGCGCCGGCCATGCCGCAGCGGGAGCAGAAGGCGGTCGCCGGATCGGTAGCCATCCAGATCGACGATTGAGTTGACCGACCCGCCCGAATTCACCGTTGTTATTCCCGCGTACAACGCCTCCGCCACGCTCGATGCATGTTTGGGCGCGATCCTGCGCCAGACCGTCGGTCGCGATCGCTACGAGGTCATCCTCGTCGATGACGGCTCGAGCGATGATACCGCGCAGCGCGCGGAGGCCCACGGCGTCCAGGTGATTCGCCAGCCCAACCAGGGCCCGGCCGCCGCGCGCAATCATGGCGCACAACTTGCGCGCGGGCACCTCCTGCTGTTTACCGATGCCGACTGCGAGCCGCAGGCGAATTGGCTCGAGGAAATGACGGCGGTCTTCTCCGACCCCAGCGTGCAGGCCGCCAAGGGCGCGTACCTCACGCGGCAGCGCTCCCTCACTGCGCGCTTCGCGCAACTGGAGTTCGAGGAGCGGTATCGCATGCTCGACCAGCATGCCTCGATCGACATGATCGACACCTACTCAGCGGCATTCCGCACCGCCACCTTCCGCGCGCTCGGCGGATTCGACCCCGCGTTCCCGATGGCCAACAACGAGGACACCGACCTGTCCTACCGGCTCGCCGCCACCGGGGCGCGCATGGTGTTCGTGCGCCGCGCGGTGGTGCATCACCAGCATCCGGCCACCCTGCGGAAGTATCTGCGGGTCAAGTACTGGCGCGGGTACTGGCGCATGGTCGTGTACAAGCGGTACCCGGAAAAGCTGGTGAAGGACACCTACACGCCGCAGACGCTGAAGCTGCAAGCCGGCTTCCTCGCGCTGGCCGGCGCCGGCGGGGTGCTCGCAGTGGTGTCGCCCCGGTGGGGCGGCGCGGTGTCGCTTGTCGCCGTCGCCTTGCTGCTGGCAACCTGCCTCGGTTTTGTCCGGCAGTCGTGGAAGCGCGACCCGGTAGTGGCGGTACTCTCTCCGCTGTTTCTGGTCGGCCGCGCTGGCGCCATCGGGACCGGCGCGGTGATGGGCAGCCTGTCGTCGCGTGTCTGACGACCTCGGTCGCGCCCGCGGTCGCTTCCCGCAAGTCCTGACCAGCGCATGAGGCGGGTGCTCGTCATCGCCTACTATTACCCGCCCGCCGGCGGCCCCGGTGTGCAGCGCGCGTTGAAGTTTTGCCACTACCTGCCCGAGTACGGCTGGCAGCCCACCGTGATCACCGTGGAGGGCGGCCGGTTCACCGCGACGGACGACACGCTCGCCTGGGACATCCGGCCCGACGCAGAGGTCGTGCGTACGCCCTCCTGGGAACCGAGCCGCTGGGCACTCGTGGACGCCGTGCGGCGGCGCAAGTACGCTGCGGGAGACCGGCGCGTGGCGCGCGGGAGCCAGCCCGTCGACGCGGGCGCCACGCCGCAGTACCGGGTCCTGCGGGCCCTGCGCGACATGGTCTTCGTACCCGCCGAGCAGATCGGCTGGGTGCCGGGCGTGGTGCGAGAGGGACTGCGGCGGCATCGCGCGCATCGATTCGACGCGATGCTGACGACGTCGGCGCCATACAGCGCGCACGTCGCCGGCCTGGCCCTTGCCCGCGCCACCGGCCTGCCGTGGGTCGCGGACTTTCGCGACGGGTGGCTCGACAATCCCTACTTCGCCCCGCCCACCCGCTGGCGGCGGCGCCTCGAGGGCCTGCTCGAACAGGCCGTCCTGCGCACCGCGCGCGCGGTGACCTGCGCGCCTCCCCGGCTCCCCGAGTTGCTGCGTCCCAAGATGCCGGCGGGCCGGGGGGGCGACGTGTCCGCGATCACCAACGGCTACGACGAACGGGACTTCAGCGTCGCGCCCATGCGCGGACCCTGGCCAGTGACACTGGTATACGTGGGATCGTTCTTCCGGGAGTGGAGCCCCGTGAGCTTGCTGCGCGGGTTGCACCACTGCCTGCTGGAACGCCCCGACCTGCGCGGGGTGATCGGGCTGTCACTGATCGGGCGGTCCGATCTCGACAACGAGGCGCGCATCACGCAGCTCACGGCGGATCTCGGCCTCGCCGACGCGATCGAGCGCCCGGGGTATTTGCCACACAAGGCGAGCGTCGCGCGGATGCGCGGGGCTGACGTGCTGGTGTGCGTAGTCGGGCGCACACCGGAACACTTCGCGCAGTTTCCGGCAAAGACTTTCGAATATCTGCGCGCGGGCCGGCCGGTCGTGTGCATCGGCCCGGCCGGCCCGACGTCCGACATGCTGGCGGGAGGGGGCACGCTGCTCGAGTCGAACCTGCAGGATTCCGCCGCGATTGGCGGCGCCCTGGCGCGCGCCGCCGATCGCGTGCGCGCTGGTGAAACGTGGGCTCCGCGGATGGCGTTCGTCGAGCAGTTCGAACGGCGGGCACTGACGGCACGTCTCGCGGAGATTCTCGATCGTCTTGCCGGCGCCCAGACCGCGACCGCGAGGCCGGGCGGCGATGCCTGAGCACGCGCGCGGGCGCCTCGACGTGCTTCACCTGGTCCCGACCTTCGACATCGGCGGTGTGGAACAACTGCTGCTCGATCGCCTCCCCCGGATGCGGCGGCGGGGCCTCGACGTGGGCATCTGCGCGCTGGGCGCCGGTGGGGGCCTCGTCGAGGAATTCCGCGCGACGGGCGCCCCGGTCTTCGCCTGTGGCATGCGCTCGCGCCTGTGGGCGCCGGCCGGTGTGGCGGCGCTCGCGCGCGTGCTACACCGCGTGCGTCCGCGCATCGTCCACTCGCACCTCTTCTGGTCGGATTTGGCGTTCTGGCTGGCGGGTGGATGCCATCGCGACATCCGCTGGGTGAGCACCAAGCACGATGAAGGCCGGTGGATGTCGCCGCTGACCCGCCTGGTCGAAGCGCGGCTGGTATGCGCGACGCAGCGCGTGCTGACCGACTCGGCCGGATTGTCCGAGACACGGCTCGCGCTCGGGCTGCTTCCGCGTCCGGCGCAGGTGTTGTATCTCGGGGCCGTCGACCAGCAGCAGGCGAGCCCGGCGGAACGCGCCACGGGGCGCGCGGCGCTTGGGGTGCCGGAGCACGCGCGGGTCGCGACCTGCGTCGCGCGTCTGCATCCGGTGAAGGGACACGACGTGCTGCTCGACGCGTGGCACATCGTCTCGCGCGATCTGCCCGACGCGCACCTGCTGCTCTGCGGCACCGGTGGGGAAGAGGTTGCCCTGCGCGCGCGGGCCGCCGGCCTCGACGATCCGCGGCGCGTGCACTTCCTCGGGTTGCGGCGCGACATGCAGACGGTGTACCACGCAAGCGACCTGCTGGTCCTGCCCTCGCGGTCCGAAGGATTCCCGGTGTCGATCCTCGAGGCGATGAGCGCGGCGTTGCCGGTTGTCGCGAGCCGCGTCGGGGGCATTCCCGAGGCGGTGGAGGACGGCGTCACCGGCATGCTGGTGGAGCCCGGCCAGCCGGCCGCTCTCGCCGCCGCGCTCGTGACAGCCCTGTCGGACCCCGACCTCCAACGCCGCCAGGGCGGCGCGGCGCGGCGTGCCTACGACGCGCGCTTCACCGCCGAGCGCGAAGTCGACGCGGTGGTTGGCATCTATCGCGAGTTGCTCTCGCCCCCCGCATCCGGGAAGCGCGCGTGAGCCGACCGATAGGCGTGGTGCAACTGATAGCGCGCCTCAACGTCGGCGGACCCGCGC
This sequence comes from Candidatus Eiseniibacteriota bacterium, assembly GCA_046590735.1. Classification (GTDB taxonomy): domain Bacteria; phylum Eisenbacteria; class RBG-16-71-46; order CAZEPH01; family CAZEPH01; genus JBKJUD01. The sequence goes on from JBKJUD010000090.1 coordinate 3,731, forward strand.
GGCTGGTGTTCCTCGCCCACGAAGGGCTGCGCGAGGCCGGCTTCGCACCCGTCATCGCCTCCGGTATCGCCGAGGGCGCCGAGGGCGATATGCTGTCGGCCGCGCGTGATCGCGGCATCGACGTGCGCGTCCTGCCGGCGTTGCGCCGGAGCCTGCATCCCGGGCGCGACACGCAGGCATTCCTGCAGGTCCTCCAGCTGCTGCGCACCGTGCGGCCCGAGATCCTGCACACGCACACCGCCAAGGCGGGCACGGTGGGGCGCGTCGCCGCGCGTGTCAGCCGCGTGCCCGTCGTGGTGCACACGTTTCACGGCCACGTGTTCGATGGGTACTTCTCGCGTACGGGCTCGAGCCTGGTGCGCCTGACCGAACGTAGCCTGGGCCGATGGACCGATCGCATCGTCACCGTGAGCGACGCGGTCACCCGCGACCTGGTGCACCAAGGAGTGGCAGCCGCGACCCGCATCGAGCGGATCTACCCGGGGCTCGATCTCGAGGAGTTCTTCGCCGCGCGCGGCGCGGCGCCGGAATTGCGCGCCGAGTGGGGAGTGCCGCCGGGCGCGCTGGTCGTGGGATTCCTCGCGCGCTTGGTGGCAGTGAAGCAAGCGCACCTGTTCATCGAGCTGGCCGAACGCCTGCGCGCGTCATTTCCCGATGCCAGGTTCGTCCTGGTTGGGGATGGGGACGATCGCGCGTCGCTCGAGGCCCAAACCGCAGCCAGCCCGGCGCGCGCGCGCATCGTGTTCGCCGGGTTCCGCCACGATCTGCCCGCTGTGTGCCGCGCGCTCGACGTACTGGTGCTGTGCTCGGCCAACGAGGGCTCGCCGTTGTCGCTCATCGAGGCGCAGGCCGCCGGGCGTCCCGTCGTCGCCTTCGAGGTGGGGGGCGTCGGCGAAGTGGTGCGGGACGGCGAAACCGGCACTTTGGTTCCGCGCGGCGACATGGACGGCCTCGCGAATGGCCTCGCCCGCCTGCTCACGGACGCTCAGCGGCGCCAGCAGATGGGTGAGGCCGGCCGCCGGTTCATGGAGCAGCGCTTCGGCGCCTCGCGTTACGTGCAGGACACCGTCGACCTGTACCGCCGGCTGCTCGCCGCGCGCGGCGGCGCCCTCCCCGGCTGAGTCGCTCGCAGGCCCCCGCGGAATTGCCGCGGAATTGCCTCTTGCCCCGGACCCGGTCTTCGTTCTACACTGCTGCACAGTCAAGCCATCCCGACGCGATCGCCAGCCCCGGCGGTTAACCTGGACCATATTTGAGGAGTTCCCACACCGTCCCTTGTTCTAGACCGATCGTAGGACACGATTCTTCCGCGTAGGTCTATGGCAGGCGTGCCGATAACCGTGCGGCACACCGCATCCCGAGGGGGACGAAGTGCTTGACGCATTTCCCAGCTATCAGTATTTTCGCCGAATAATCATGAGCACCTGCAACTCTCGCGGGCGCGTGAGTGGCTCTGTGCGTTCGTTGCTCCAGGGAGGGGCTTAGGGATGAGAGTTCTCGTGACGGGTGGTGCGGGCTTCATCGGTTCGCACCTCAGCGAGGCGCTGGTCAAGCGCGGCGATGAGGTGTGGATCCTCGATGACCTGTCCACGGGGCGTCGCAGCAACGTGGCGGCCCTCGAGCAGTCCCCGCGGTGCCACCTGCTCATCGACAGCATCCTCAATCGTGCCCTCGTGCACGAACTGGTGGAGAAGGTGGACGTCGTGTACCACCTCGCCGCCGCCGTGGGGGTGAAGTACATCGTCGACAACCCGCTGCGCTCGCTGATCACCAACGTGCAGGGCACCGAGGTCGTTCTCGAGGCGGTGGCGCAGCAGCGCAGGCCCACGGTCCTGTTCTCCACCTCCGAGGTGTATGGCCGCGGCAATGGCCATCCGCTGAAGGAGACCGACGACCGCATCATGGGCGCGACATCGATCTCGCGCTGGGGCTATGCCACCAGCAAGGCGCTCGATGAGTTCCTCGCCTTCGCGTATCACCGCGAGATGGACCTGCCGGTGACGATCGTCCGCTGCTTCAACACGTGCGGCCCGCGCCAGAGCGGGGAGTACGGCATGGTGATCCCGCGCTTCATCACGCAGGCGCTCAAGGGCGAGCCGATCCTGGTCTACGGAGACGGCAAGCAGTCACGCTGCTTCTCGTACGTCGGTGACGTGGTGCGTGGCGTGCTGATGCTCGCCGACAGCCCGCGTGCGGCCGGCCAGGTGTTCAACGTCGGTTCCGACGAGGAGATCACGGTGATCGATCTCGCGCGCAAGATCCTCGAGCTCACCGGCAGTTCCTCGCCGGTGACGCTGATTCCCTACGCGGACGCCTTCCCGACCGGCTTCGAGGACATGCGCCGCCGGGTCCCGAACCTGTCCCGGATCGGCGAGGCGGTGGGCTACACGCCCGAGATCACGCTGGAGAATCTGCTGCGGATGACCATCGAACACATCCGCGGCGAGTTGGCGGGGACGCCCTCCGGCGCGCTGGAGTCCGCAGGGGCCTAGCTCGTCCGTAGTCGAATGAAGGGGGGCGGACCGCACGTCGATCGTGCGTGTCCGGCCCTCTTCGTATATGCTGCCGCGCTATATGGTTCCCTTCCGCTCCATGGATGTTGTCGCCTCCCTCAGCGCCTTTGCGGCCGCCGCGTGCATCACCCCGTGGGTCCGCTCGCTCGCGCATGCCACCGGCTACCTCGACCACCCGTCCTCGCGCAAGGTGCATCACCAACCCAAGCCGCTCCTCGGCGGGATCGCAGTCAGCACGGGCGTCGCCGCCGGTCTGATGGTCGGATTCTTCCTCTTCCGCGCCTCGGGCGGGACGACCGATCTCGAGCTCGGCCACCTGCCGGTGGGGCGCGTCCTGCTCGCCTTCGCCGCCGGCTTGCTCATCGCGCTCGGCCTCGGGTTGGTGGACGATCGGCGCGGCATGCATCCCGGCGTGAAGATGGCCGGACAGGCACTCGCCGCGCTGCCCCTGCTGTTGTCCGGGGGCGCGCTGGTGGTACCCGGGATTCCCGGCGCCGGCTTCGTGCTGTCGCTGTTGTGGATCGTCACGGTGATGAACGCGGCCAACTTCCTCGACAACATGGACGGTGTGCTCTCGGGCGTGGGGGCGATCGCGGCGCTGGGGCTCGCGGTGCTGGCGATCTGGGCGGGCGAGCCCGTCGTGCGGCTGCTCTCGCTGGCGCTGCTGGGCGCGTGCGCCGGATTCCTGCTGCACAACTTCCCCCCGGCCAGCATCTTTCTCGGCGATGCGGGGAGCCTGGTGGTGGGATTCTCGCTCGCCGCGTCCTCGCTGTTGCTGGCCCGCGCGAGCCAGCACTGGACCGGCTGGGTGGCGCCGGCGCTCGTCGTG
>JBKJUD010000092.1:0-8366 GCA_046590735.1 Candidatus Eiseniibacteriota bacterium
CAACCGGCAGAGAGTGGCCCGCGCTGGGCGTGCCGTCAAGCGCCGGGCGGGTCCGGGCGGCAGATGCCGGCGGCCGGAACCGCGGGCTGCCTACCCGCGCACGGCGTGCAGCTCGCCGAGGGCGGCCAGCATTGCCGAGCGCACGCGGTCGGACAAGTCCGCGAGGTCGGCCTCGGTCAGCCCGGTGGTGGGAATCGGCGACAGGATCCGCATCGGTAGCGCGCCGGGGCCGAAGATCCTCCGCTTCCAATCGATGAGCGGGCCCAGCGGGGCGCAGACGATCGGCACGATCGGCACCTGTGCGGCAATCGCCATGTGAAACGCGCCCTTCTTGAACGGTAGCAGGCCCGTGCCGTGGTTCCGGGTGCCCTCCGGGGCGATCCAGATCGAGACGCCGTCCTGCCGCAGCGCCGTCACCGCGCGATCGAGGCCGGAGATGGCGCGCGCGCGCCTTGCGGTCGATCATGATGTTGCCGGCCGCGGCGAACAGCAAATTGAAGAAAGGGATCCACACCAGTTCCTGCTTCCCGATCACCACGGAGCGCTCGTGCGCCAGCGCGCCGAAGCTGGCGACGTCGAACGCGCTCTGGTGATTGAACAGCACGATGCTCGGTACCGCGGGATCCAGGTGCGTGCGCCCCTCGATGCGCAGCCGGATGCCGGCGCCGCGCAGCATGCCCCACGAGATCAGGCGCGCGACATCGCGGTTCAGTCGCCGGTCGCCCCAGCGAAACGGCGCCATGAGGACTGCCGCGGCGCAGGCGAGGAGAAACCACAATCCGACGAGCGCGGTCTTGAGCAGTGCCATGTCTCTCCTATCCGGCCGGACCGCGCGGCCGGCGCGGCGGGGCGCCGCATGGTACCGCAGCGCACCTCGTCGCGGCACGCGCGAAGCCCCGTGACGCGGGCGCCGCGCTCGGCCGCCCGATGGTATTCTCCCCCGATGGACGTCCTCGAGGCAGGCAGCGGTCCGCTCTATCGCGCCGTGAAGCTGGCGAGCACCGCCGCGGTGAACGCGTACTTCGGGCGCCTCGAGGTGGGGCACGCCGAGCGCGTGCCCGCGCGCGGCCCGGTGCTGGTGGTCGCCAACCATCCCTCCTCGCTAACGGACGTCTTGATTCTCGGCGTCGCCTTGCCACGCCGGCTGCACTTCCTCGCGCACAGTGGCCTGTTCCGACCGTGGATCCGCGGCCTGGCGCTGCGCGTGATGGGCGCGCTGCCGATGTACCGCCGTGAGGACGCGCCGGAGGAGTCCTTTCGCAACGACGACACCTTCCGTGCCTGCCACGCCTTCTTCGATCGTGGCGGCGTGGTCGTGATCTTCCCCGAGGGCACCAGCCAGACGGACCGCCAGGTGCAGCGGCTCAAGACCGGCGCGGCGCGCCTGGCGCTCGGCTACGACGCGATGCCCGGACGCGCGGACCGGCTCGTGGTGCTGCCGGTGGGCCTGCACTTCGTCGCGCGCACTGCGTTTCGCAGCGATGTCGTGGTGTCGATCGGCCGGCCGTTCGCGCTCGACGCGTACCAGGCCGTTCCCGATCCTGCCGACGCGGTCCGCGCGCTGACCGCCGCCATGCAGGGGGCGATCGAGAAACTGATCCTGCACGTGCCGCGCGCCGAGCTGGCCGGCCTGGTGCGCGACCTCGAGCACCTGTACCTCGAGGACCTCACGGCGGCGCTGCCGCCGGCGCCCGAACTGATGCTCTCGCGCGGGCTCGCAGATTCGGTGCAGTACTTCGCCGAGCACGACCCCGAGCAGCTGTATCGCGTGTGGCGCCGGGTGGCCGCGTACAAGCGTCGGCTTGCCGCCCTCGACCTGCGCGACCAGACGGTCCGGCAGCGAGTGCCCACCGGGCTGATGGTGCGCACCTCGGCGCGCGTGCTGGTGGCCGGATCGCTGGGAGCGGCGCCGGCGCTGGCAGGCGCCGCGGTGCACATCCTGCCCTATCGCGTGACCGGGTTCGTGAGCAAGGTCGTGGCCGGCGACGCCACGCACATCGCCTTCGCGCGCATCGTCCTTGGCGCGCTGTTGTTTCCGCTCACCTACGCAGGGTGGGCCTGGCTGGCGGCGCGCCACCTGCACTGGACGGGCCGGGAGATCGGCGCAGCGCTGGCCGCGTGCGTGCCGCTGGGATTCTTCGCGCTCGCCTACTTTCGCTGGATCAAGCGCGAACGGCATCGCCTGTGGTTCGCGTGGCTGGCGATGACCCATCGGCGCCAGGTGGCCCGAGTGCGCGCCGAGCGCCGGTCTCTGATGCGCCTGCTCGACGCGGCGCGCGATGCATTCCTCGCCGCCCATCACCTGCCACCCGCGGACCGCACGCCATGATGATCCTCGACTGGCCACCGCTGTTGCGCTGGGCCAGCCACCACCTGCTCTGCCGGGTGGAAGGCGTTCCCGGCCGCTTCGCGCTCACCTTCGACGACGGCCCCAGCCGGCGCCACACGCCCACCGTACTGGACCTGCTCGCGGCACACGGGGCGCGCGCGACGTTCTTCGTCCTCGGCCGCCATCTGCGCCGGGCGCCGGAGCTGGCCGCGCGGGCGGTGCGCGAGGGCCACGAGATCGGGTTGCACGGCGAGGCGCACATTCCCCTGCCGCTGATGCCGCGCGCGACGAGTTTGCGGCACCTCGAGGCCAGCGCGCGGCTGGTCGCCGACATCACCGGTGTCCGGCCGCACGTCTACCGGCCGCCGTTCGGTCTGCTGACGCCGGGCCTGTCGCGGCTGCTGCGCGAGAACGGGTTCCTGCCGGTGCTCGGCGACATCTACCCCGAGGATGCCCAGCGACCGGGCATCGCGCGCATCGTGGGACGCGTGGTGCCGCGGCTGCGGGCGGGGTCGATCGTGATCCTGCACGACGCCAGCGCCCATCGCGATTTCGACCGCGGACAGACCCTCGCCGCGCTCGGGCCGATCCTGCAGGCGGCCGCGAACGCTGGCCTGCGCGCCGTCCCGGTGGGCGAACTGGCTGCCGCCGGAGGGGTTACGGTCAGGACTTTTCCGCAAGATCCGTCCGCGGGGAGATCCGGACCTCGGCGCGCTTGATGATGGCGAATGCCACCAGCGCGACGACGAAGAAGACCAGAAGCGCCCACGCCACGCCCTGCAACACGCTGATGATCGTCCGGTAGACCTCCAGTCCGATCGAGGGTGCGTCGAGCACCAGCCTCTGCATCTCCCCCTTGGGGCCGCTCGCCTGCGGGTGCAGGTACTGCTCCAACTTCCAGATCTGCACCCCCGCCGACACCCCGACGACGTACACCGCGAACAGCAGGAACTGATGCCAGCCCGCCGCGATGTCCTCGCCGATGATGCGGTCGAGAATCTGGCGGATCGGGCGCGTGAAGAAACGGACGACGATGGCGGCGGTCGCGACCGCCACCCCGAGGGTCAGGAGCAGCAGGATGAAGAACATGGTCGTCTCCCGGTCACTTTTCGGCTGCCGGACAGGTGCCGGAGGGGGGCGTCGTTAGATTACCCGCTCAGCCCCGAATAATCGAGGACGGCACCCCCAGTTCCCCCCGTCACGTGTTCCCCAGTGCCGGCGCTCCCGCCGGCCACTGTCCGCCGGGACGCGCCGCGCCCCCGCTGGCTCCCGCGCTCCACCCCCGCATACGAGGGATTGCATCATCCACCAATTTTTCTTCGGCGCGGCACAGCGCGTGACGGATGAACGAGGGCCCGGGGGCGTTGCGCTCCCGGGCCCTTGTGCGTGCACGCGCGGCGGATGGCTATCCCTCCGCGTCCTCCTCGGTCGCCGGGGCCACACCGAGGGCCTCGCGCAGCACACGCTTCACCAGCACCGGCACCATGTCGCGGCGCCAGTCGGCGTCGGCGGCAATGTTCGGCAGCGGGTGGCACTGCTTGTACGCGGCCTGGGCGATGTCGGCGTAGGCCGCTTCGTCGAGTGCGGTGTCGTGCAGCAGCGCGTTCACGCCGCTGATCAGGCGCGGCTTGGCGGCCAGCGCGCTGACCACGAGCCGCGCGTAGTCCACGCCCATCTTCGTCACGCGGCCGGCGAACGCCACCGACAGCATCGGGAAGTCGATCGCCCCGCGCGGACGCAGCTTCAGGTACGCCGCGCTCAGCCCGCGCGAACGTGCCGGGATGTGGATGCGGGTGACCAGGTCGCCAGGCCGCAGCACGTTATTGTGGATGCCGTCGGCGACGAAGAAGTCCTCCACCGGCACGATGTGGCGCCCGGTGCGGCTCGAGTACTCCACCGTCGCGCCCAGCGAGATCAGCACCGGCGCCACGTCGCTCGAGTGCGCGGCGACGCACTTGCGTCCTGTGGGCACCACGTGGCAGATGGTTCCCGACTTCTTGAGACAGTAACCGAGCGAGGCACGCCAGAACGGCGTCGCATTGTAGTAGGTGCAGCGGGTGTCCAGGCACAGGTTTCCGCCGAGCGTGCCCATGTTGCGGATCTGCGGCGAGGCGACCTGGCCCGCGGCGCGCGCCAGCGACGGGAAGTCGCGGAGGATCGTCGCGTGGGTGGCGATCTCGTGCAGCGTCATCAACGGGCCGAGGTCGACGCCCTCGTCGTCCTCCTCGAGGAAGCGGAGTTCGGCGACGCCGCCCAGCCAGACGATGTAGCGCGGGTCGTGCAGGCGGTGCTTGAGATTCGGCACGACGTCGGTGCCGCCGGCCACGAACATCGCCTCGTGCGCGTGCGAGGCCATGAACGCGCGCACCTCGCCGAGCGTGCGCGGCTTCACCCATTGGAAGCGCGGGAGCGTGAGCATCCTAGCGGCGCACCTGCGCGCGCGCCCGGTCCCACTGCGCCCGCGCGTCGTGCGCGCGCAGCACACCCAGCACGCGCGGCGCCGAGAACGGCAGCGTGTCGCAGCGGACGCCGATCGCATCGTAGATCGCGTTGGCGATCGCCGGCACGCTCGGGTGCAGCGGTCCCTCGCCGGCTTCCTTCGCGCCGTACGGTCCTTCCGGGTCGAGCGACTCGACGACGATCGCCTGGATCGCCGGCGTGTCGAGCGACGTCGGGATGCGGTAGTCCAGCAACGACGGTCCCTGGTGCAGCCCCGGCCCGTGGCCCGGCGCCGCCGGCTTGTACGCCATCTCCTCGAGGATCGCCTCGCCGAATCCCATGTACGCGCTGCCCTCGATCTGTCCCTCCACCGCCACCGGGTTGAGCGCCCGGCCGCAATCGTGCGCCGCGTACATCTGCGTGACGGTGACGAAGCCGGTCTCGATGTCGCACTCGACCTCGGCCACCGTCGCCGTGAACGAGTACGCTGGCGAGGCGCCGATCGTCCCACCCCGATAGTCGCCACCGAGATACGGCGTCTGGTACCAGCCCACCGATCCCAGCGTGCCGTGCTGCGCCTCGGTGCGCTGGAACGCCTCCTTGATCGGCATGCACTCGCGCTGCGGGTCGCGCGTCGAACACGCGATGCCCTGCGCCAGCACCACCTGCGACGGCACGCAGTCCCAGTGCGCGGCGAGCACGCCCGCCACCTGGTCGCGCAGCTTCTTCGCCGCGTCGAGGCACGCGTTGCCGGTCATGAACGTCTCGCGGCTGGAGTACGAGCCGAGGTCCACCGGCGTGAGGTCGGTGTCGGCGGCGACCACGCGGATGTCGCGCAGGTCGAGCCCGAGTTCCTCCGCAACGATGTACGCGAGCACCGAGTCGCTGCCTTGCCCGATGTCGCTCGACCCGCAGAACACCGTCGCGCGCCCGCTGCGATCGAGCCGCAGCTGCACGCCCGACTGCGGCATCTCGCTGGGATAGATCGAGTAGTTGGTGCCGCTGATGTAGCACGATCCCGCGATGCCGATCCCGCGCCCGTACGGCAGCTGCCGGAACTTGCGCTTCCACTGGCTCGCCGCGGTCACCATGTCGAGGCACTGCAGGAAGCCGTTGGAGGTGACGCGCATGCCATTGACCGTCTGCGTGTTCTCGCCGACAAAGTTCTTGCGCCGCACCGCCACCGGGTCGAGCCCGACGCGCTCGGCGAGCTTGTCGATCTGACATTCGAACGCGAATCGCGGCTGCACGCTACCGTGTCCGCGCTTGGGTCCGCAGCACGGCTTGTTCGTGTAATAGCGCGTGGAGTCGAACCGGTACGCCTCCATGCCGTAGGGCGCGGTGACCAGTTGCCCGCTGTAGTAGGTGGTGACCAGGCCGAAGCTGCTGTACGCGCCGCCGTCGATGTGGGTGACGGTGTCGTGGCCGGTGAGCGTGCCGTCGTTGCGGATGCCGGTGCGCTGCCGCATGCGCATCGGATGGCGGCCACGGTGCGCGTAGAACACTTCCTCGCGCGTGTAGAGGATCTTCACCGGGCGGCCGGTGATCATCGACAACTTCGCCGCACAGAACTCGAGGCTGAAGGGCTCGCTCTTCCCGCCGAACGCCCCGCCGACGGTGGGTTGGATCACGCGAATGCGCTGCGTCGGCAGCTCCAGCACACGCGCCAGCTCGCGGTGCAGGTAGTGCGCGACCTGCGTCGAGGAGTGGACGGTGAGGAAGCCGGTCGCGTCGAACTCCGCGACGCAACAGTGCGGCTCGATGGGCGCATGCGTCGATCCGGCGTAGTAGTACTCCGCTTCCACCACCGCGTCGCTCGCCGCCAGCGCCGCCTCGACATCGCCGAACTCGAGCAGCGCGTGCTTGCTGACGTTGCCGCGCTTGGCCTTCTCGTTCACCACCCAGTCCGGATGCTCGATGGCCTCGTCGATGGAGGTGATCGCGGGCAGCACCTCGTACTCCACCGCGATCGCCTGCAGCGCCTCCTCGGCCAGGTACTCGCTGTCGGCCGCGACCGCGGCGATGGCGTCACCGACGTAACGTGCCTTGGTCTCGCACAGCGGCTGCTCGTCCTGCGTCCACGGGATAATGCCGAAGTAGCCGGGTAGGTCCTTGCCTGTGATGACCGCGTGGACGCCCGGCATCGCGAGCGCCGCGCTCGCGTCGATCCTCACGATGCGCGCGTGAGCGTGGATCGAGCGCAGCAGCTTTGCGTGCAGCATGCGCGGCAAGACGATGTCGTCGGTGTAGATCGCGCGTCCGGTGACCTTGGAGAGTCCCTCGACCTTGCGATTGCGGCGGCCGATGACGCGGAAGATCGCGTCGGGATTCGGCGCGTCGCGGCGGCCGCCGGGCCACTGCGGCGGGGCGAGGCGATCGCCGTGCTTCACGTCGTCGGGGGCGACGATGACGTCGCCGGGGAGCGCAGCGGGCGAGTACGGCGGCGGCGCCTCGCCGGCCGGCGGTGGCCCGCCGGCGGCGAGCACCGCGGCAGCCTGCGCCACGACGTCGTCACCAGTGCGCACTGCAGCGGCCGTGTCGCGGATGTAGTCGCCACCCTGCGCGCCACGCCCGATATCGGCCTGCGTCAGGTTGCGGCCCTTCGAGCGATCCGGCTTCGGCCCCGCCATCAGCGCGCGTCCTCGGTCGCCGCGGCCTGGCCGGCGCGCCGCGCCACGCGCATCGTCTCCGCCGCGCGCTCGACCGAATCGTAGATCTTCGTGTACCCCGTGCACCGGCACAGGTTGCCGGAAAGCGCCTGCGCGATGTCGGCGCGCGTCGGGTTGAGCGTGCGCTCCAGCAGCGCCGCCGCGCTCATCAGCACACCCGGCGTGCAGAACCCGCACTGCGCGCCACCGCACACGTCGAAGGCATCCTGCAGCGGATGCAGCACGCCGCGCGTCGCCAGACCCTCGACGGTCACCACCTCGCGCCCCTCGGCCGCCAGCGCGAGCGTGATGCAGGCGAGCACCGGCAGCCCGTCGAGCAATACGGTGCACGCGCCGCAGTCACCCTTGTCGCAGCCTTGCTTGGACCCGGTCAGCCGCAGCGCGACGCGCAGCGCGTCGAGGAGGGTGGTGGGGGGGGCGATCGCGGCATCGCGCGGCTCGCCGTTGACCTGCAGGTGGCAGAACACGCTGGGAGTGGAATCCATCCCGCGATCCTCCGGCGTGGAGGGCGCGGCGTCAAGGTGGAGCGGCAGGCCCAACGGCCCTGATTCCGCCGCCCTCGGCACCGCAGCCGCACCGAGGATTCCCACATTCTTGGTGGTCACCACCTGCCTACCCGCCCGCCTCCAGGGAGGGGGCGTACATCACTCTGGCCGCCTGAGGTTCATCCGTTCGATCTCTGCCAGAGCCGCGCGGTCGAATCCCGCCTCACGGAGGATCTTCAGGAGAAACGTCGACTTGCCCTCGACATAGGCGTCGATGTCGGTGGGGAACTCGCGTGCCAATCGCTGTTTCAGTTCGGCGTACTCCCGCAGGGCATCGGGACGACTTCGCAGGTATGCGCGGACCGCGAGGTGGTTCGCAAGCGCCTGGCTGTGCGCCGGGCACACGTAGAGGTGGTGAGCCACCGAATGGTCCGCGCGGCGCAG
>JBKJUD010000159.1:0-5446 GCA_046590735.1 Candidatus Eiseniibacteriota bacterium
GGCACGCCGGGCAGGACGTGGGTGTCGACCCACCGGTAGCGGCCGACCGGGAAGTACGGTTTTCCGAAGATCGTGCCCTGCTGCCGAACCGTCGTGTCGCGCACCGCGGCGATCGGCACCGAGGTCGAGTCGGTCGTGCCGAGCGTGATGTCCGCGACCAGCATCCACAACTCGGACGACGGCCCGCGGCTCCCCGGCGGCCGCGTCCAGTTGGCCGCCTTCCACACGCGATAGCCCGCCACCAGCGAGGTGCCCGCCGCCGGGTCCGGCACGATCTCCGGCAGGTTGTCCCAGGCGACGGTGACGGTCTGGCTCGAGGCGTCGGCACTGACGCCGATGGTGCCCGGGCCGCCGGCGTTCAGCCCGGGCAGCGGGGGATTGAGCGGCGCCGACCAGTGCAGCGGCGTCTCCGCGCCGTTGACCGCGGGCGTGCACGGGTCGCAATCGAGGTTGATGTAGTTCTCGGGCCGGCAGATCGTCCCGGAGACCGCCACGCGCCGGGTGGCCGGGTCGCAGTCGTCGTCCACCAGCACCAGACCGCCTGGGGTGAAGCAGGTTTCCTTGCCGTTGACGCCGGTCGCCGCGTTGCGGTCCACGTTGACCCAGCGGCCTTCGTAGGTGAGCGAGGCGGTCGCGGTGGCCGCGAGCAACTGATCGTGGGTGGGCGCGCACACGATTGCCCCGGCCAGCGTCACCGTCTCGCCGGGCCGCACGATCGGGAACGGCCCGACCGTCATCAGCACGCGATAGTCGCCGGTGGTCGTGTCCTTCGGCGCCTCGGTGCGGGCCTGCATCAGCGCATACTTGTCGGCGTCGGAGTTCGCCTCCTGCTCGCGGCGCAGCGCGTGGAACGACACCCGCGTGCTCGAGCCGGTGTTGGCGTCGAGCACCGTGGTGAACAACGACAATCCGATGTATCCCGGAGTCTTCGGTGTCAGGCGCAGCGAGCCGGGGTCGCCGCGCACGTTGGTGCGCGGGTCGGTGTGGTCGCGCACCCAGCCGATGTCGAGGTGCACGTCGCGGTCGATGCACTCCGGCCGTATCAGGCCGATGTCGTTGAGCGCGTCGCGCTGCACGGTGGTGGACGTGAAGCCGGCGATGTCATCGGCCCAGACTGCCGACAGCTTGCGCGGGCCCACATCGGCGTCGAGGAAGAACCCCAGGTAGACGCCGGTGATCGGCGTGTCGCCGGTGTGCGTGATCGAGAACTCGAAGCCGACGAAGTCGTCGAGACCCGGCGTCGACCACTGGAACGAGCGCTGCCGGACCTTGAGGCCCAGCGGGGCGTGCTCGGGATTCTGCAGGACGGCGGCGCGCGCGGTGTCGCTGTAGTCGCAGCTGAACATCTGGTCGGAGGCTGCCGCGTAGTCCTCGTCGATGAGTCCGTCGCCGTCGTCGTCGCGACCGTTGAGCAGGTCTTCGTCGATGAGTCCGTCGCCGTCGTCATCGGCGTTGAGCACCGAGCCCAGGCGCACACCGCCCTGGGCGCCCTCGTAGGTGCGATAGATCGTCGCGCTGGGATCGTCGTCGGGCCGGAACTCGGTTTCCTTCTGGTCGCTGAACCCGGTGGAGACGTGGACGATGCCGCTGGCGTCGCGCCCGCCCACCCACAACGCGCCGTAATTGAGGTGCTCGACGCCGGTGCCCGCCGGCCACTCCGCGCCGTTCTCGTCGCCGAAGAACGGATACCACGGGTTGCCGACGATGCCGAGGTTGGTCACCGGCATCCACAGCCGGCCGACGTTATGCGTGAAGCGGCCGCTCTGCTCGTACACCGCCGGGCGGACGCGCGGCGGGGCCGAGGCGGCGTGCGCGCCGGACCCGCCCCGCGGCCCGGGAAGGGCGCATGCCACGGCGCACGCCACGGCCAGCGCCGCACGGGTGGCGGCGCGCGTCAGTGGCATGAACCGAATCGCGGAACGAACGACAGTCGCGGGTGGCATCAATGGGCGAGAGTTCGGAGGTCCGGGCTGCGTGGATGCGACGCAAGCAGGGCGAGCCATGCATCGGGGCGTCGGCGCGAGAGAAGCGGGGGATGTCGCGTGCGGCCAGTCCCGGCGCGCGCGACGGACACGCAGCCTAGTGTGCGGGGCAATCGCGGTCAAGGCCGCGCCCCATCGCCGCCCGCCCGGTCAGCCGCGCGAATGGCGCGGGGTCAGCCCGCACCCACCGGCGACAGCTTCGGCGGCGGGCGCAAGCCGGACGACCAGCCGCCCGCGTCGTCATCGTCCTCGGGCGGTCCTTCGCCAGGGCCTTCGCCCCCGCCGCGTGGTCCGGCGGAGGGATCGTCCCCGCCGCGGGGCGACGGTCCGCCGTAGCCGCCGGGCCCGGACCCGCCGCCGTTGCCCCCCACCGATCCCCACGCCTGCGGCAGGCGCAGTCGCTCGGCCTCGTCCAGCAGGTAGCCGGGCACCGTGCCGCCGAGTCCGTCGACGATGCGCGTCCACGCGGCGAACAGCGAGGCGTGCAGCGCGATGTCGACGATGGCCGGATCCTCGAGGCCCACCGCGTGGAGGTCCGCGATGTCCATCGGGGTCACCGCGTAGGGATGCAGCGTCAGCTTGCCGGCATAGCGCAGCATGACCGACTCGGTGGCCGACAGGCCGGCATGCGCGAGGTCGCCGAGCATGAGCTTGTCGGCGAGGTCGCTGCGGCGGGACAGGGCGTGGACCGCGCGGCCGTGCGTCAGTGTCCACAGCAGGCAGCGATTGAGGGCCGACACGTACGTCGCGATCATCTCGCGCTGCAGCCGGGTGAGGTCGGAGGAGCCGTAGCGCAGGGTGCGCTGCAATTCGTGGAACGCGATCAACGCCTGCGGGTTGAGCGACATTTCATCGTAGGGACTGCCCGGCGAGGTGCCGCGCGGCACCCCCATCGATTCGTAGAATTCGTCGAGAGCCCCGTCCCCGTCCCCGGACCTCGCGATGCGCACCCACGCCATCTTCCGCCTCCACCAGGCACCGGGCGCGACCCACAACCCGGCAGTGGCCGCCAGAGTACGCCACCGCTGCCACGGCGGGAAGCCGCCGATTCGGATCTGTAGTAGGCTGCGGGAAACCACCCCCCTGGAAGGATGGCCCGATGCACGACTTGCTCTGTCCCGACTGTCAGGCGCCGCGCGCCGCGGACCACACCTGCGCCGCCCCGACCACCCTGCGCGTCTTCCCGGTCCCGCCCTCGGCGGCCGACTCCGGTCACGACTGGTTCCGCCTGCGCGAGTGCGCCGACATGCTCGAGGCCGAACTGGTGGCCGGGCTGCTGGCGAGCGGCGGCCTGCATGTACACGTCGAGAGCCGCACCTTCCGTCAGGAACCGATGCCGTCGCAGCGCTCCTTCTCGCGCGTGGTGCTCTGGGTGCCCGAAGCCGAGGCGGCGGAAGCGCAGCGGGTGCTCGCCGACAGCGCCGACACCACGCCCGGGATCTGCGCCACCTGCGGCGGGCCGCTCGACGAGGCCGTCTGCCCGGTGTGCGCGGAGGCCGCGCCGCCGATGGAGTAGGGCACGGTCAGGGGCGCCGCATTCGCCGCGCACCAGAACCCCGCGCACGCGGCCGCGATCGCCGCCAGCATGAGTCCGCACAGCCACAAACGCTCCGCGACGTTGCCGCGGCGCCCACGAATCGGATCCTGGATAAACATGATTCCTCCACAGTGCCGGTGCGCCTCGGCGTACCGGCGGGATCGCGGGGAGCGATGCCATGAGGTGGGGGGCGCCTGTGCTTGTTCGGTGGGGGCGCCGAGCGTGTGGACAGGCAGGCAGACGGTGCGGCGGGGAGAGTCCGACCGGACCGGCCGTTCTCTGGGGGAGAACACGCGGCCGGTCCACCACGAACATACACCTTTCCGGCGGAATTTCAAGCGGGCAGCGGTCGGCCTGGGACGCCCGCCGCTCGCGTGGCGGGCGGGCGTCCCAGCCCCTAGTGCGCCCCGCCGCCCCGCGGGGTGGCGTTCCACACCCGCGTCATGATCAGCGCACCGAGTAGCGAGAACGGGATGATGCTGAACACCCAGATGTGGGCGTCCGTGGGGACGTGGTGCTCGGCCGGGTTGCCGTCCCACCCATGCGTCTTGAGGATCGCGCCGAGCCCGAAGCCGGTCAGGCCGGCCGCCACGTACTGGATCCCATCGAGCATGCCCGCCGCGGTGGCCGCCGCCTTGCGTCCGCCGAAGTCCATCGACGCGGTGCCCGACAGCATCCCGTGCACACCGAAGATCCACATGCAGGAGAAGCCGACGAGCGCCGCGGCCATCACCGGGCTGCCTGCGTATCCCAGCCACAGCAGCGCCCCGGCCTGCGCGAGGTAGAAGAAGAAGGCCACCGGCGCCCGCCGCGACCCGAACAGCTTGTCCGACATCCACCCGCACAACAGCCCGCCGCAGATGCCGCCGATCGTCGTCCCCGTGCCTGCCCACCAGTACAGCGCCGAACCCATCTGCACCCCGTGCACTTCCTTGAGGAACTCAGTGAAGTAGAGCAGCAATCCCTGGCGCACGAATCCGGTGCAGAACTCCGCGGCCGCCAGCGTGAGCAGGACCGGGTTGGTGACGACCATCTTGGCGATGTACTTCAAGTCCACGGGGGTCTCGTCACCAGAGGACGCGTCGCCGGTGTCGAAGTCGTCGTGCCCGGCCTCCGAAGGCCGGTCACGCACCACGCGGTAATCGATCGCGAACATGAGGAGAATGGCGGCGGAGGGAATCAGGAAGACGAAATACCACGGCATGTTCTTGGCGATCGCGCCGCCGATGGAGATCGCGAGGAAGTAGCCCGACGAGATCATGATCCCGAAGATACCGCCGAACACGCCGCGTTCCCTCACGTGGAACCACGACGAGTTCACCTTCACCACGCTCAGCGCGCCGAAACTCTGGAAGTACATGTTCATCGAGTACAGCAGCGACAGCCCGACCAGGATCCCGGTGTGCCACCCGTTGAGGAACAGCAACCCGATCACCAGGTTCATCAGTGCTGCGCCCAGCGCGCCGAAGAGGATCGCGCGGCGTCCGCCAAGGCGGTCGGCGAGCGGCCCGTTGATGATGACGCTCGCCGCGTAGGTCCAGAAGCCGGCGGTGGCGATGGCGCCCATCTGCACCTTGTCGAGATGGAACATCTCGCCCATCGAGCCCTTCACCACGTTGAAATTGTAGCGACCCATGTAGAACGTGGCGTAGGTCAGGCCCAGCGGAAGCCAGTTGCCGATGCGGCGGCGGCGGAACGCGTCGGAATGCGACGGAAGCGCGGACAGGACGACCTCCTTGATCCGGAAGCCGCGCGCCCCGCCTCGGGCGGCGCGCGGCGAGTGGGGGATGCGGCTACGCGCCGCGCTTGCGCATCTGCTGCCAGAGCCGGCCGAACATGTCCTCGAGCGCCGCGCCGAGCAGCGCCGGGTCGTGCGTCTGCTCAGGCTCGTTCGGGAATACGGCGAACGGCACATCGTGGCCCTTCA
>JBKJUD010000208.1:0-4066 GCA_046590735.1 Candidatus Eiseniibacteriota bacterium
AATACCACGTGCTCGGTGACGGTCGTCGTCGGGAAGTCCGGCCCGTTGCCCCAGCTCACCGGCACGTTCTTGATCGCGCTGTAGTCGCCCTGGTCGAGCGTCGGGGTCGCGGGGTCCGTGTAGACGCCGGCGGGGTTGTCGTTGGCGTACAGATAGAAGTTCGAGGTGACCGCGTCCTTGCCCGGATCGTGGGAGGCCCCGACGATGTGGCCCATGCTGTCGTAGACGTAGGTCTTCGTTTCGATGCGGTCGAGCCCATCGCCCTTGCCGAGGTCGATCCCGGTCAGCTGGCGATTCTGGTCGTAGCTGTCCCTGGTGCCTCCGCTTCCGCCGCCGCTCGCCGCGACGGCTGCCTCGAGCCCGTCGGAGTGGTACAGGTAGGTGTAGCTGTAGGTCTTCGCCTCGCTGCCGCTGTAGTCGCTGGTATCCGAGGTGATGATGCGACCCGACTTGTCGAGGGAGTAGGTGTTCTGGACATAGCCATCCCCCTTGTCGTCGGTGCCGGCGGCCGACTCGCTGAACCAGCTCGTATTGTCGCTATCGTAATAGCTATAGGTGTAGTGGCTGTCCTTCGAGCGGTTGCTCACACCCGTGACGTTGCCGTTGGGGTCGAAGGTGAACGAGATGCCGCCGTCGTGCATCGACAGGACGTTGCCGACCTTGTCGTAGGTCCACACGATGGTGCTGCCGTTGTCCGTCGACTGCGTCACGCGATCGTTCGCGTCGTAGGTGTAGGTGACCGTGCCTCCGCCGGAGGGTGTCCAGGTCTTGCGCTGGCCGTAGTCGTCGTAGGTGTAGGTGTCGCCGCGCGCGTTGGTCACACGGCCGGCGGCGTCGTAGGTGTAGGTGTGCGTGAAATAGGGCGCCTGCTGGTTGGGCTTGAAGCCCTGGACGGAGGCGATGTTGCCGACCGTGTCGTAGGCGATGATCTCCCCGATCCCGGTTACCGCATCCGCCCACGACGTCATCCACCCGTCCGCGTTGTAGGTGTAGCCGGTGAAGCGCCAGGATACCGGCGACGCGCCCTTGGTCAGGTTCTCGCTGGTGCGGTTGCCGGCAAGGTCGTAGGTGTAGGTCGTGTCGGTGTGGGTCGCGGTGTCGTTGATCTTGGTGAGCTGGTTCGCGTCGTCCCAGGTGTAGGTGATGTTCTTGCCGGCGTTGCTGGTCTCCTTGACCTTGCGCCCGAAGCGGTCGTAGGTGAATTGGGAGACGACGGCGTCGAGACGGACGCCGACCTGGTTGTAGATATACGTCTCGAATGCGTCGAGCTTGCCGTTCAGGTCGTCACTGCGCAGCTCGACCAGCTGGCCGAAGGCGCCATAGACGAAGGACTTGTGATGGCCCGCGCCGTCGTCCTCGGCGATGTCGTTGCCGTAGATGTCGTAGGTGGTGACCTTGTCGACCAGCGAGTGCTGCGAATAGTCGTAGCCGGGCTGCAAGCTCGCGTCGACCTCCGCCTGCGCCGCCGCGAGCGTAGTCGGCGAGGCTGTCCCCTGGACCTTGCCGTAGTAGTGGTTGCGGAAGCTGTACTGGTGGGTCACCATCCCCACGCCGTCATACATGCGTCCGAACCAATGGCCGTTCCCATCCTGCGCCCAGACCCGGTGGTCGCGCTTGTCGTAGAAGAGCGAGGTGCTGAAACCCATCGCGTCTTGGACGAGCGTGACCCGGTCGTGCTGGTCGTAGGCGTAGTTGGTCGCGTGCTTCGCGTTGGCGGTGCCGACCGCAACGGTGATCCTGCGCCCGAAGCTGTCGTAGCTGTAGTAGCGGTGGTTGGCGACACCCGTGATGTATTCCTCCGTCAACTGTCCCAGTCCGTTGTAGATCCAGTTGGTGGTGTTCGACCGCGCATCCGTCCGCGCAACCATGTGCCCGAAGATGTCGTAGCTCACGGAGGTGAGGTGGCCCTGCGAATCCGTCTGGATGACGAGATTGCCCACGCCGTCGTAGCTGAAGTTCTGCGAGTGCAGGTCATCGTTGCCCGGCGTGGTCTTCTTCACCACCTGGCCGGCGTAGTCGTAAACGTACCTGGTCACGCCGCGGCCGGCTGCCGTGTTCACGCCCCACTCCGCGATCTCGTCGTCGCGCTCGTCGTACAGCGCGTAAGTGACGATGGGCGCTGCGTTGTTGAGCTCGGCCGCCTGCGTACCGTAGAGGTCGGTCTCCACGACGTTGCCGTTCTCGTCCAGCTTGTATCGCCGCCAGAGCCCCGTATCCTCGTTGCTGGCGATCTTGTTGCCCAGCGCGTCGTATCGGATCTCGGTGAAATAGGTGGTGGAGACCCCGTTGACGTTGACGCTGGCGGACCCGCCGGTGACGTTCTCGGTGGAACCGAGCGCGAGCGTAACTTGCAACGACTGGGGATCGAGCGGTCCGGTGTACGTGCCGGGGGTCACCTGCAGCTTGTTGCCGGTCTTCTCGATCGTGCCGTTCAGCTCCTGCGCCAGGATCTGGAGCGAGTGGTCGGAGCTGTAGGTCTGGGTGGCCAGCGTGAGCGTCTGCTCCAACAGGGTGACGCCCGGGTTGTTCCCGTTCTTGACGACGGTGGTCGTTGCCCCCAGCGTTGCGTCCGCGGGAACTGTCACCCGCCGCCACTCGACCACGACCTCCTTGCCGCTGGTGTCGATGTAGAAGACCTTGATGTCGAAACTCGAACCCGGCGTGAGCGTGAGCGCTGACGAATACGTGAAGTTGCTCTTGCTCGCCGTCACTTCGTTGCTGAAGCCGCCGAGCCCGCTCTGCGCGCTGCGCCAGGCGACCTTCAATCCGCCCGCCTGATCGACCGCCGAGCCCTCTGCCTGCCCCAGCGTCACGCTGACACTGGTCTTCTCCGGATCGTTGTTCCAGACCATCGTGTACGTGGTCTTGTCGGTGCCGGAGTCGTAGGTGTGGGTCTGGGTCTGGTACTGCCTCTGGGTAAAGGTGATGCTGCCGCTGTGCGACTCGGCGCGGACGTTGCCGTAGAGCGCGTCGTACTCGTTGGTCCCGTTGACGACACCCGGCTGGAAGTAGAGGTAGCCCAGCTGGCGATAAGAGGTGTTCCCCGGGATTGTCGTGCTCGTCGAGCCGTTGGAGGTGCTGGCGACGGCCCCCATGATCTCGCTGTCGCGCACCAGCACGCCGTTCACGAACATGTACTGGCCGTTGCCCACCTCGCTCGCGCCGCTCGTTGGCGCCGGCCAGCGCAGCCAGCCCCCTCCCATGTCCTGGTGGTCGCCGCTGCCCGTGAGCAACGTCGTGTTCTGGGTACTGTAGGACTTGCCGTTGTCGGTCCACGAAATGTGGAAGAGGTCGGTCGGTTGCCCGGAGAAGGACTGGCTGGTGAAGGTGATGTTGTCGGACGTCGACATGGAGATCGTGCCGCCCGGCCCCGTGATGGATACCGGGCCGGTGATCGCGCCGTCGAAGGCGATCTTCACCACGTACTTGTTGCCCGCCGCCGGCGAGACGGACATGCTCTGGATGCGCGGCGGGACGGTGATCGACTTCTCCTCCGTCCAGGAGACGTTGCCGGCCTTGTCCATCGTCAGGATGCGGAAGAAGATCGTCTTGCTGCCCGCGAAGGCCGTGGGCGGGATGCTGGCGCTGAATCCGTTGCTGCCGCTCGGCGTTCCCGTAATGGCGTTGGGGTAGACCGCGTCCGCGTGCTTCTGCGTGTCCCACAGCAGCCACGAGGTCATGCCGGCGAGCGGCTCGGTCCAGCTGACGATCGCCGGGGCGGCGGAGGAGGCTCCGACGGTGGCGCCGATGATCGCCGCGAAGGGCGCGCTGCTGCCGTCGCCTCCGGTCCACGCCCGGATCTTCAGGCCGCCGGTGTCGTACTGGACGAAGGACACGCTGCCGTTGGCGGACTTTGTCTGGATGACGTGATTGGAGCCGTCGTAACGACTCGACGACTGGTAACCATCGGGGTCTTGGCGGAAGGTGAGATTGCCGCTCTCGTCGTAGCCTGAGATGTTGACGATGTTGCCGCCGGTTGCCATCAGGTCGGTGCGCCTGATGTACTGGTTGGCCGCGTCGTAGGCGAACTGGGTCTCCTGGTCCCTGCTGTCGTCCGCTTCGGCCA
>JBKJUD010000389.1:0-4149 GCA_046590735.1 Candidatus Eiseniibacteriota bacterium
CCCGCGAAGCGCTCAAGGATCTCGAGGCGCGCTATCTGCGCGAGGGGCTCGAGCGATTCGGCGGCAACGTGTCGCGGCTGGCCGAGGCGGCCGGCCTCGATCGCCGCAGCATCTTCGAGAAACTCAAGCGCCACAAGTTGCGCCGCGAGGATTTCCGTCGCGGGGCGCCCGCGGATCCGGACGAGACCGAGTAAACCCACATCGCGGCGGACCCCCCCCCCGCACGCTCAGCGCATCGCGGCGGAGCTCCTCGTCACGGGCACCGGCGCCTTGACCAGCGCGTGCCGCGCCTCCCTGTCGCACCGCGTGCACATGCCCTCGTGCTCGACCGGCTCGCCATCGGCCGGACAGGTGTCCGCCGCGTTGCAGGCGGCGAGCGTGTGGGGGTCCCTCGTGCACACGCCGCCATGGTTGAAGGTCATGCCGCACGCCTCGCACTTCCAGGTGCGCCCGACTGAGGTCGTCTTCAGCGCCTTCCTGTGCGACGGGCACACACCCGGCTTTGCGCTCTCGCGATCTCCCGCCGCACAGCGAGAGACGGCGGCCAGGCTCCAGGGACGGATGATGCATCTTTGTGCAGCAGAGGGAGATAGCGCGGAAAAAAAATTCATGCTGGTTCAGTTCAGTGTTGCGTGCGCCGAAACCGTCCCGTAGGTTGTGGGCCGAAGCGGGGAGAAGTGGGGCAGAGTGTTGAATTCTGCCGCTGTTCGGCAGGCCCAGTGGGGCCTGGTGGACCGTCGTCTCCTCCACGATGAACCGGTGCATGGGACATGACGCGCAGATGCCCTTCCTCGGAAACGATAGAACCACGGTGGATGCCAAGCGGCGACTCGTCGTCGCGGCGAAGTTCCGCCGTTGTCTGCGTCCCGAGGCGCGGGAAATGTTCGTCGTCACCCGCGGTCTCGACGGCTGCATCCACGCCTACCCGCTCGACGAGTGGGATGGCGTGATCGCGCCGCGCATCGCGGCGATCCCGGAAGGGACGCCCGAAGGCCGCGCCCTGCGCCGCCGGTTCCTCTTCAACGCTACAGAGGTGCAGCTGGACAAGCAAGGACGTTTGCTCCTGCCGCATGCACTCGCCGACGAGGCGCAAATCACGGATGAGTCAGGGGCGCTCCTCGTCGGCAATTCCAACTTCGTGGAAATCTGGAATCCCGCCCGCTACCAGCAACTCGAGGCGGACCAGGACGCGAAAGGCCTGACCTACGAAGCGATGGCCGCCAAGGTGCTGGTCTCCAGCGGCTCGGCGTCCCCGGCGAACGGTGGGTGAGCGCGTGCGAGACCATGCGAGCGCCGCTGCCCGGGCCCCACGGTGCGATCGCTCCGCGCCGTCGCTGCGCCTGCTCGTGGGTGAACCGATGAACCCGGCCGATGCGCCCAGCGGCGATCGCCACGTCCCGGTGCTGGCGCAGGAAGTCGTGGACTTCGCCGCGCTCGCGCCGGCCGGCGTCACCGTCGACGGCACGCTCGGACTTGCCGGCCACACGCGCAAGCTGCTCGAGGCGCAGGCCGATCGCCGCGTCGTGGGCATCGACCGCGACGAGGACGCGCTGGCGATTGCGCGCGAGCGCACCGCCGAATTCGGCGACCGCGTCCGCTGCGTGCACGGCGACTTCGCCGAGATCGAGGAAGCGCTGACCCTCGAGGAGCGAGGGCAGGTCACGACGGTGCTGCTCGACCTCGGCCTGAGTTCGCTGCAGATCGACCGCCCGAGCCGCGGTTTCAGCTTCGACGGCAACGGACCGCTCGACATGCGCGCCGACCAAGGCAGCTCGCTGACCGCGGAGACGCTCATCGAGCAGTCGAGCGAGACCGAACTGGCCGACCTCCTCGCCGCCTACGGGGACGTGCGCTTTCCGCGCCACGTCGCGCGCGCCCTCCACGAGGCGCAGGCCGAGGATCTGCTGCACACCACGTTCGACGTGGTGAATGCGCTGCGCAGCCGGGTGTCGCCGCGGTTTCCGCGGCGCGCGCTGGCGCGGGTGTTCCAGGCCCTGCGCATCGCAGTGAACGAGGAAGTTGGGCGCCTCCAGAGCGGATTGCGTGCGGCGGCTCGCATTCTGCAGCCTGGAGGCGTCCTGATCGTGATCGCGTATCACTCGCTCGAGGACCGCGAGGTGAAGACCTTTCTGCGCGCCGGGGCCGTCGCTGACCCCCCGGAGTGGGAAATCCTGACAAAGCATGTGGTCGTACCGGGTCGTGGGGAAGAACGCGAGAACAGCCGGTCGCGCAGCGCCAAGCTGCGGGCCGCCCGGAGGGCAGGACGATGACGCGAGCCGACAGGCGCAACAACCGCTGGCCCTTGCTCGCGGCGGGCGCCTTCCTGACGATCGTGTACCTGATCTGGCTCCACGCCAACATCGCCGCGATGGCGCGCACCGAGGCCAAGCTGCAGCACGATGTCGGCCGTCTCAACCGGGATCTCAGCTACGAGAGCACGCGGGCGCAGCAGGCGGACGCGCAGTCGATCGTGCTGGCGGTGGGCGACATCGACCACGAGTTCGTCCGGCCGAACCCGAACCGGGTAGTGACGATCGACCTGCGCTCGACCACGGAGTCGCAGCCTCAGGTGGAGGTGGCGCGGGCCTCGATGGGCGACCGCGTGATGAATGCCTTGTTGCCGTCGGCGGGCGCGCGCGTCCGTCCCGGATCGAAATAGGCCCGGGCGAATCAGAGGTGCGGCATGATGGATGCATCGCGCGAGCGTCGTCTCGTTGTTCTCATCGGCATCCTCGCCGCGGGGTGGCTGGTGCTGTGCGGAAGGCTCATCGACCTGCAGGTCATCGGGCACGCGTACTGGAGCCGTCTCGCCGACCAACAGCAAACCCAGCGCAGTGAATTGCGGCCCCCGCGCGGGCCGATTGTCGATCGTGATGGGCGGGTGCTCGCCCAGGATCTTGCCCGCTGCGGCCTCGAGGCCTACCCCAGCCAGATGACCGACCCGTCGCGCTCCGCGGCGGTGGTGGCCGGACTGCTGTCGATGCCGGTCGACTCGTTGCGCGCGGTGTTCGCACGCCGCGCCACGTACCTCCGGGTCTCGGGTTCGATCACACCCGCCGCCGAGGAAGCGCTGACCGACACCATGACCGCCTGGGCACGCCATGGCCGCAACATCGGCCTGCACATGACCCACGGCACCGAGCGCGTCTATCCCTTCGCCGAGCTGGCGCGCTGCGTCCTCGGCAAGACGAATCCCGATGCCATCGGCATCGAGGGCCTCGAGTACGCCTTCGACACCGAGCTGCGCGGCGCGCCGGGATGGAAGACGGTGCTGCGCGACGGCAAGAACCAGGTCTACCCGGCGCTGATGCAGCGCAGCGCGCCGGCGCTGCAGGGACGCGGCCTCGAACTCACCCTCGACATGTCGATGCAGGCGATTCTCGAACAGGCCGTGCGTGATGCCGTCGCCCGGCACTGCGCCAAGGGCGGCATGGGCGTGATCGTCGATCCCCACACCGGCGACGTGCTCGCGATGGTCAGCATGTCCCGCCATGACAACGCGCCGGGCCAGCTGCCGCGCAATCGGGCGGTTGCCGACCAGTTCGAGCCGGGCTCGACGTTCAAGCTGGTGGTCGCCAGCGCGGCGATCCAGGAAGGCACCGTCACCCCAGAGACGCCGGTCTTCTGCGAGAACGGCAACTGGGCCGGCTGCCCCGGCGGGCGCCCGCTGCACGAAGCCCACGGCGGCCACGGCACGCTGCACTTCCGCGATGTCTTCGCCAAGAGCAGCAACATCGGCAGCGCCAAGGTGGCGCTGATGGTCGGCAGCGACCGCTACAGCCAGTACCTTCGCAACTTCGGATTCGGCGAGCGCACCGGCATCGGGCTCGAGGGCGAAGCGCTGGGCACCGTGCCCTCGCCGCAGAAGTGCGTCGGCGGCTTGCTCACCCGTGTCGCGATCGGCCAGTCGGTCGCGGTGACGCCGCTGCAACTGGCGATGGCCTACGCGGCGATCGCCAACGACGGTGAGCTGATGGCCCCGCGCTTGGTGCGCGGCTTCACCGACGCCGACGGCCGGCGGGTCCGCGAGACCCCGGTGCGGAGTGTCCGGCGCGTGGTGTCGCCGCAGACCGCGCGCACGGTGCGCAGCTTCCTCGCCGCGGTGGTCGACTCCGGCACCGCCCGCCAGGCACAGCTCGACTTCGGGCC
>JBKJUD010000426.1:0-4202 GCA_046590735.1 Candidatus Eiseniibacteriota bacterium
GCTGGACGGCCAGGAAAATCGCACGATCACGTTGGCGTGCTGCGAAACCGACTTGAAGCGCGCGAGGCGCAGGTGCGAGGTGACCTGCTCGACCGCGGTGCTGAAACTCGCGTCGGTCGTGTAGGCCTTGATGGCAGGGATGCTGAGCGCGAACAGCACACCCAGGACCACGAGCACCGTCATCAGTTCGACGAGGCTGAATCCCCGGCGAGCATGTCGCATCACTACTCCTTTCCGGCCTCCAGCCGTTGCACGTATTGCCGCGCCACCCGGCGCAGCGTCGGATCGGGGGTCTGTTCGGCCAGGACTTCCCACATCGTGCGTGCGTCCTGGGCCCGGCCCGCGCGCTGCGCGCACCAGGCGGCGAAGCGCCGCGCAAGATCCGGGGTCGGCGACAGCGCGGCCGCGCGCCGGAACCAAGGTTCCGCGCGGGCCGGCTGGCCCTCGACCACGTACCACACGAACCCGGCCTCGAAAGGCAGTTGCCAATCCGCCGGCCGGGCCCGCATGCCGCGTTGCAATAGCCGCATCGCCGCCGGGGTATCGCCCATGTCCTGGGCCAGCACCACCGCGCCCAGCAGGTAGGCCGACTGGTACTGCGGATCCAGCTCGGTGATGGTGGCGAACAGGTGCTCGCTGCCCTCGTATCGCTGGTCGGTCAGGCGGTGCAGGCCGTAATACTGCAAGGCCCGTATCCAGCAAAGATCGGCAGCGAGCGCGTCGAAGCCCAGACAGGCCGGCTTGAGCAGTCGGCCGGAGGGAAAGAACAGCAACTCGGCCGTGGCGCCGTGCGGCGCCCGCGGCGTACGCACTGGCACCGCGGAGGCCACGCAGAGCAAGGCCACCGCGACCATCACCCACCCGCCGCGGCGCAGCGAGCGCGCGATCACACCAGTTCCCGCCGGTCGAACAGCACGGTCGCCAGGATCACCATCGCCCCTGCGTACACCACCGCATATGCCCAGCCCCACTCGATCTGCGTGAGCCCGATGCCCTGCGCGTGAACCGCCGCCGAGCGCGCGTTGAGCAAGTCGAGGTGCGGCAGCGCGACGTAGAACGCGCGTGCGACCCATTGCGCCGCCGGGGACAACCGTTCGGTCGCCGCGAACAGGTCCGCGGAGCCGTGACCGATGACGAACACCCCCACGGTCAGGCACGAGGTCAGCCCCGGCGTCGAGAACGCGCTGAACACGCTCACCACTGCGACCAGCACCGCGACCTCGGCGAGCGCGAGCAGGTTGGCCCCCAGCACCGACCACCAGATCGTGTGGGTCAGCGCGGCGAGCAACGCCACGTGCACGGCGCACAGCACGCTGGCTACCAGCGCGCCGGTCGCGAACAGGCCGAGGGCGCGCCCAAGCACGTACTCACTGCGGCGCACCGGGGTGCTGAGTACGTGGAGCAGGGTCTTGCGTTCGATCTCGCGGGTGAGCAACTGCGAGCTGCTGGTGGTGAGGACGGCGAGACAGGTGAGCACGACGAGCACCAGGCCGGCGTCCGCCACCACGCGCGGTGCGTCGCCGAGCGCCAGGGGCGCGAGCACCACCGACCCGGCCATCGCCGCGAGCGCCAGTGCAACCAGGACCGCGCTGGTGCGGTCGCGCGCGGTCTGGCGAAAGATTTCCTGGGCCACCGCGAAGATGCGATGCAGGCGGGCGGGCAGTCCGGGGATCACGGGCGGAGGTCTCCCTTGCGACGGTGCGGGTGGCGGCTCTCGCGGGCCGCCTCCTCACGGAGCGTTTGCGTCAGCGCGGTGCCACGCGGCAGGACCGACAGCACTTGGCGATGCGCGCCGAGCACGAGTTGCAGCACGGCGGCGAGCACCGGGCGCGGCGCGTGGATCACCCAGCCGCCGTCGTTGCGCTCGGCCAGCGTCGCGCCGTGTGCGGTGAACGCCGCGCGCAGCGTCGCCGAGGCGGGCACGCCGCCGTTGGTGATGACTTCCATCGCGTCCTCGTCCAGGCGCAACACGTCCACCGGTTCGCCGGAGGACGTGGCTGGAGAAGACGATGGCCACGCCGTCCTCGGCGAGCCGCGCGATGACCTCGCGCACCTCGGCGCGGCCCAGAGGATCGAGTCCCGACATCGGCTCATCGAGCAGCAGCAGTCGCGGCCGGTGCAGGATGGCATTCGCCAGCCCGACGCGTTGCGCGAGCCCCTTCGACAGCGCGCGGCAGGTCTTCCGCGCGTGCGGCGTGAGGCCGGTGCGCTCCATCGCGTCGTCGGCGGCGGCGCGCGCGGCGCGGCCGGTGTATCCGCGCAGCTTGGCGCCGAACTCGAGCACCTCGCGCGGGGTGAGCGTGTCGGGGAACGACGGCACCTCGGGCAGGAAGCCCACCGCGCCGCGCGCCGCGGGATCGCCCAGCGGCTGTCCGAGCAGTTCGCCCTCGCCCGCCGTCGGACGCACCAGGCCCAGCAGGAGCTTGAAGAGGGTGGTCTTGCCGGCGCCGTTGGCGCCCAGGAGACCGAAGGTTTCGCGGGCCTCGACACGCAGGCTGACCCCGCGCAGCGCCTCATGACGCCGGCGCCAGAACCCGGTCACGAAGGTCTTCTCGAGCTGGGTCGTGTGGATGACCGGCGGGGAACTGGCGACCGGCACCAGTGTCAGGTGCCCGTGCGGTCCGGATGCGGCGCCGGGCGGCGCCTCCGTGGTCCACTCCATGTCGTTCTCGTCATCCAGCGGGAATGGGAGTGTGGCCGCGCCTCGCATCATGCTTGAGACCCCGATCCCTGAAACGGTGCGCGGACGACCGCGCCGTGCGATCGTCCGTCACGCCGGACTGGTGGAGACTACTGACCGTTGGTGAGCGTCACCGTCAGCAGGGCCGACTTGCCGTTGGCATTGATCGAGTAGCCAGTGGAGTCCGCCGCGGCGTAGCCGACTATGCCGCGCGGGTCGTTCGTGGTCGCGGCGCCGTTCATCCAGGCGTTGCCCGAACCGGACGCGGTGGTGAAGGGGTTCTTGAAGACGCCCGGCAAGCCACTCGAGACTCCGGCGGCCGTCGTGGAGTAGCTGCCATCGTGCTGCACGGCGTAGTCCTCGGCGGCGAGCTGGAAGGTGTGCATGTTCGCCTTCGTCGACCCTTCTTTCGCGCGGTCCTGCATGGCGACAAAGTTGGGGATGGCGATGGCCGCCAGGATCCCGATGATCAGCACGACGATCATCAGTTCAATCAGGGTGAAGCCCGCGCGATTCCGTGTCATCTCTCGCACCTCCGCATGTCAGTGGCCGGGGGACCCGCCTCCCGTTCAGGTCAGGGAGGGGCAAGTCGCATGCCATGACCTTGTATCGGCGGGCACAATGCGAAACTTGCGTGATCTCATACGGTTGGAGCACCGAACGGCTCCGGCGCCCGGGGCCGTGGGGCGGAGACGGTCATGCAACGTGCAGTGCGACGGGCAATTTGCAGCGCTCGGCGGTCCAGTGTCGGCCAACCGCGCAGGCCTCGGCGGCGCGGGGCATGCAGAAGCGCCGGAACCTCCTGCGAGGTCCCGGCGCCGTCCCCGTGCGGGGATGTCTGCTGCGAGCTACGACCCGTTGTTGAGCGACAGCGAGAGAACCGCGGTCTTGCCCATGCCGGTGATGATGTACTGGGTCGAGTCGGCGGCGCTGTACCCGACGATGCCGCGGGTCGTGGCGGCGGTGCCGTTCATCCACGCGTTGCCCGAGCCGCTGTTGCCGGACCACGGGTTCTTGAACACCGACGGCAGGCCGCTGGCCACCGAGGACGCGGCCGTCGCGTACAGGCCATCGTTCTGCACCGCGTAGTCCTCCGCGGCGAGCTGGAACGTGTGCATGTTTCCCTTCGTCGACCCTTCCTTCGCTCGGTCCTGCATTGCGACGAAGTTCGGGATCGCAATCGCGGCCA
Source organism: Candidatus Eiseniibacteriota bacterium (assembly GCA_046590735.1). Classification (GTDB taxonomy): domain Bacteria; phylum Eisenbacteria; class RBG-16-71-46; order CAZEPH01; family CAZEPH01; genus JBKJUD01. The sequence goes on from JBKJUD010000426.1 coordinate 3,870, forward strand.
GGATCCCGATGATGAGGACCACGATCATGAGCTCGATGAGGGTGAATCCCTTCCGACTGTCACGACGCTTCATTGTGCACCTCCGTCAGCTGCTGTGTTGTCGCTCTTCTCTCGATGGGGCTCGCCAAGCGGCCACGACTGGAGGTGAGGCAATGCGTGTGCCAGCCGCCGACATTTCGTAACTGACTGCCACAGGGGGCCTTGCGCGACGCGGCAAAACCGCGGACCCGGGCGGGCCGGGGGAAATGCACGAGGGCGCGATGCGGACTGCATCGCGCCCCCCGTGGCCCGTCGACCGTGGCGTGCTACGCGGCCTGGTCGAACTCGCTGATC
>JBKJUD010000136.1:0-2836 GCA_046590735.1 Candidatus Eiseniibacteriota bacterium
CCCGACGACCTGCAGGCGGTGGCCGAAAGCGGCATCGCCGTCCTGGAGGTGGGAGAGGCCGGCGGCGGCGCCGCGCCAATCGCCGGGGTGGTACGGTCGGAATGCTGATTTAGGCGGAATGCCGGGATGACGATTGCTACCCTGCGCGTGTCCCGTCCCCCCGGATCTCGAAGGAGTCGAATCATGTCCGCACCTGCCACGTCGACCCGGCGGGCGGCCCCCGCCGCGCCGGCCAGCGAACCGAACGAGGACCACTCCCGGCAAGTCGCCGAGGACGCCCGGGAAAGCGAGTGGGCGTCACGCAGCTTCCTGCGCGAGGTCTTTGGCGGCCGCTTCGACCTCGGCGTGCTGACCTCGGTGCCCGACGCCGCCGCGCCGCGTCCCGCCTTCCAGGCCTTTCACGACAGGCTGCGCGCGTTCCTCGAGGAGCGCGTCGACTCCGACCGCATCGACCGCGAGGGCGAGTACGGCGACGATGTCGTGCGCGGCCTCGCCGAGATGGGCGCCTTCGGCATGAAGGTGCCGGTGGAGTACGGCGGCCTGGGCTTCACGCAGGTGGAATACGGCGCGATCATGGAGTTGCTCGGCTCGCAGGACGCCAACGTGCTGGCGCTGCTCTCCGCCCACCAGTCCATCGGCGTGCCGCAGCCGCTGAAACTGTTCGGCACCGAGGACCAGAAACGCCGCTTCCTGCCGCGCGTCGCGCGCGGCGCGATCTCCGCCTTCGCGCTCACCGAGGACGAAGTCGGCTCCGATCCCGCGAACCTCACGACGCTCGTCACGCGCACGCCTTCCGGCGACTTCCTGCTCACCGGCGAAAAGCTGTGGTGCACCAACGGCACCCTCGCCGAACTCTACGTCGTGATGGCGCGCCACGACGACACCGGCAAGATCAGTGCGTTCGTGGTCGAGCGCGACATGCCGGGGGTCGAGGTGGTGCGGCGCTGCCACTTCATGGGCCTGCGTGCATTGGAGAACGGCGTCATCCGCTTCACCAACGTGCGCGTGCCGAAGGAGAACCTGATCCTCGGCGAGGGCAAGGGGCTCAAGCTCGCACTGGTCACCCTCAACACCGGCCGCCTCAGCATCCCCGCCGGCGTCACCGGCATGGCCAAGCGCTGCGTGCAGATCCATCGCGCCTGGTGCGGCACGCGCAGCCAGTGGGGCCAGAAGATCGGGCGGCACGAGGCCATCGGCCAGAAGATCGCCGACACCGCGGCGAGCGCCTTCGCGATGGAAGCGATGAGCGGGCTGTGCAACCGCCTCGCCGACATGCACGAGCGCGACATCCGCCTCGAGGCCGCGATGGCCAAGATGTGGTGCACCGAGGAAGGCTGGCACCTGCTCGACGAGACCCTGCAGGCGCGCGGCGGCCGCGGCTACGAGACCGCCGATTCGCTCGCCGCCCGCGGCGACGCACCGCTGCCGCTGGAACGCATGATGCGCGACTACCGCATCAACCTGATTTTCGAGGGCAGCTCGGAGATCATGCGGCTGTTCATTGCCCGCGAGGCGCTCGACACCCACCTGCGCACCGCGTGGGATCTCGTCAACCCGAAGTCCACGCCCGCGCAGCGGATTGCCGCATTGCCGCGCGTGATCGGCTTCTACGCGTGGTGGTATCCCTCGCGCTGGTTCGCGCTGGGCACGCCGTTCCGCCATCACGCCTACGGCGCGCTCGGTGGGCACCTGCGCTTCGCCGAGCGGGCGACGCGCCGCCTGGCGCGCGCGCTGTTCCACCAGATGGTGCTCAACGGCCCGCGGCTCGAGAAGAAGCAGGCGACGCTGTTCCGCGCGGTGGAGATCGGCGCCGACATCTTCGCGATCGTCGCCACCGTGCTGCACGCCGACGGGCTGCGGCGCCGGGGCGCCGCGGAGGCCGCGCAGTCCCGCGACCTCGCCGACCTGTTCTGCCAGGACGCCGAGCGCCGCATCCGCGACCGCTTCCGCACGCTGTCGTCGAACTCGGACGCGCTCAAGCGCCGGGTGAGCCGCCAGGTGCTCGACGGCGCGCACGACTGGATGGAGCGCGACCTGACGCGCGACGAGGGCATCGCGCAGCTCGACGCGCGCAACGCCTGATCCCCGACCCCGGACCCCCGACACGAAGGAGACCTGACGTGGAGTACAACATCGCAGTCATCGGTGGCGACGGCATCGGCCCGGAGGTGGTGCGCGAGGGGCTCAAGGTGCTGCGCGCGGTGGCCGCCGAGCATGGATTCACCGTCCGCCTGACCGAGTATCCGCACGGCGCCGAGCACTTCCTGAAGACCGGCGAGTTGTTCCCGGCCAGCGCGCTCGAGGAAGTCCGCGGGCACCACGCCGTATTGCTGGGCGCCATCGGCGACCCGCGCATCGAAGTCGGCAAGCTGGAATACGCGATCGTCGCCGGCTTGCGCTTCGGCCTCGACCTGTTCGTCAACCTGCGCCCGGTCACGCTATACACCGAGGCGCTGACGCCGCTGAAGGGCCGGACGCCGAAGGACATCGACTTCGTCGTCGTCCGCGAGAACACCGAGGACGTCTACACCGGCATCCACGGCTTCTTCAAGAAGGGCACCGCGGATGAAATCGCCAGCCAGCAGATGCTGTTCACCCGCAAGGGCACCGAGCGCGTCATCCGCTACGCCTACGAGCTGGCGCGCGCGCGCAACAAGGGCCGCAAGCTTCTCATGGTCGACAAGGCCAACGCGATCCGCGCGCAGGACCTGTGGACGCGCACCTTCGCCGAGGTCGGCGCCGAGTATCCCGACATCGCGCAGGAGCACGCCTACGTCGACGCCACCTGCATGTACATGATCAAGCAGCCCGACACCTTCGACACCGTGGTCACCAC
>JBKJUD010000141.1:0-3212 GCA_046590735.1 Candidatus Eiseniibacteriota bacterium
CGCTCGAGTGCCACGCCGGCGTCGAGGCGGAGTGCGACGCCGGCGTGGCACTCGAGCGACAGCGTGCCGTCGTCGCCGGACGACGCGTCGCGCTCGCCAAGCACGATCTCCGGCGGCGCGAACAGCCAGGTTGCGAGTCGATCGCGTTCGGTGACGGGCGCGGCCGCCGGCGTGGCGAGCCGGACGGCGGCGTCGGCAATCGCCGCGCCGATCTCTTCGCCCCAGAGCGCGGCCCACAGCGCCACGCCGCGCGGGTGCAGCGGCCGGGCGGGCATCGCCGCCACGCGGGCGTGCGGCACTGCCTGCGCGAAGGCGGCGCCCCCCGCGGTCTCGTCGCCCGCCGCGACGATCAGCACCGGGCCCTCGAAAGGCCAGACGTGCGGATCGCGCGCGAGCACCGCGGTGGCTTCGCGCACGATGCGCGCGCGCGTCCACGACGCACCGGCTGCCGTCTCGCACGCAGTCCACAGCCGCGACAGGTCCGCGAGGCGCGGGTCACCGGCGCCGGCAAGCGCCTCCGCTGTCACGCCCGCGTCCTCCAGATCGCCCAGCGCCGTGGCGACCGCGTGCTCCCATCCGCGGCCCTGCGTGAGCAACACCGTGTCCATCGAATCCAGCGTGAGCCCGCGGTTCGCGACCCACGCCACGCGGGCAGGGCGCAACGCGTCCTCGCCGGGCTCGCACGTCCCGCCCGCGCGTTCGAGCGTCGCCCGCGCGGCGGCGAACGGGGTGACCACGGTGAGGCCGGCGAGCAGATCGGATCGCTGCGCGCGCGCCAGCACGGCGCGGATGGCGAGGCCGCATTCTCGCGAGGGGACCAGCAGCACGCGAGTCGGCAGAAGGTCGAGAGACGGTATCGCGGCGATCGCCTCGCTCCACTCCTCGGGCGACCAGACGATGCGATGCAGGGGCAGCATGTCGGCGGTCAGCGCGGCGCGGACGTGGCGTCGAGCGCGGCGAGCACGCGGGAGGGCAGCGGCCGTCCGAGTTGCGCGGCGATCAGGTGGGACGCGGCGCGCTGGCCCTCGAGCGAGACGCCGGTGTCGTGGCCTTCGCCGGCGAGGAAGTGGAGGACGTCCTCGGTCGCCACGTTGCCGGTGGCGCCCGGCGCGTACGGGCAACCGCCGAGGCCGCCGCTCGAGGCGTCGAACGACCGGACACCGAGGCGCAACCCGGCCGCGATGTTGGCGAGCGCCATGCCGTAGGTGTCGTGCAGGTGCAGGGCGATCCGCTCGATCGGCACGACCGTCAGCGCCGCGGACACCACGCGCTCGATGTCGCGGGGCGTCGCCGCGCCGATGGTATCGCTGATGCCGATCTCGTCGACGCCCATCGCGTCGAGTGCGCGCACCACCTCGAGCACCTTCGCGGTGGGCACCACGCCCTCGTACGGACACACGAAGCACACCGAGATGTAGCCGCGCAGCCACACGCCGGGCGGCGCCGCGGCGCGCGCTGCCTGCGCCACCGCGCGCAGCCGTTCGAGCGAGCCGGCCACGTCGATGTTGGTGTTGCGGTGCGAGAACGTGTCGGTGGCTGCGGTGAACAGGCCGAAGGCGGTGAGGTCGCACGCCAGCGCGCGCTCGAGGCCTTTCACGTTCGGCACCAACGCGACGTAGCGTACGCCCGGCTTGCGCGTGATCGCCGCGCACACCTCCACCGCGTCGTCGAGTTGCGGGATCATGTCGGGCCGGACGAAGCTGGTGATCTCGACCTGCGAATGGCCAGCGGCGGTGAGCGCATCGATGAACGCCACCTTCACCGGCGTCGGGATGCGCGCGGCCTCGTTCTGCAGTCCGTCGCGCGGGCCCACCTCGAGGAGGCGCACCGCGCTCATGACGCCGGCTCCTCCAACTCCACCACCACGGCGCCCGCATCCACCATCTCTCCGACCGCCGCCACCCGCGCCACCACCCCGGCGCGCGGCGCCGTCAGCGGCATCTCCATCTTCATCGCTTCCACCACGGCGACGACCTGGCCGGGGGTCACCGCGTCGCCGGGGGTGACGTGCACGGCGACCACCTTGCCGGGCATCGGCGAGGTCATCGAGCCGGCATCGCGCTCGCGCCGGGCGCCACGCGTCACGCGTTCGAGCGTGGCGTCGCCCGCCCCAGGCAGCGAGACGCTGCGCCACGCGCCGTTGCGCGACACCACCGCGGTGCGCGCGCCGCGACCGTCGTCGATGCGCAGCGTGCCGTCGGCGGCGGGCCGCGCCGCGAGCTGCAGCACGACGTCGCCGACGGTGACGGTGTAGCCGTCCGCGGCACTGCCCAGCGCGATGGTCACCTCGTAGGTGACGGAGCCGCGGCGATAGGTCGTGCGCATCAGGACAACCCCGCGTGGCGCCACGCGCCCAGCCGGCCGAACGGTGAGGTCCAGTCGCTGTCGCGCGCGGGGGTGCCCGTGCCCGCACCCGCGACGCCCGGCATCAGCATGTCGGCCAGCGCCGCGACCGCCACCAGCAGCGGATCGAGTGGCGCGTCATCGGTCAGTTGCGGGAGCAGCCGCGGCAACAGCGTCGTCTCCAAAGCCGTGGTGGACACGCGCCCCGCACGCACGTCGGCGTCCCGCACCAGCGCGCGCAGCAGCGGCAAGTTGGTGCGCACGCCCTGGAGCACGGTGCCCTCGAGCAGCGCGCCCAGGCGATCGTAGGCCTCGTCGCGCGTGGCGCCCCACGCGATCAGCTTGGCGATCATCGGATCGTAGTGGACGCTGATCTCGCCGCCGCTTTCCACGCCCGCGTCGACCCGCGTGAACGGCAACGCGGGGAAGCCGACCTGCTGCAGCGTGCCGACCTGCGGCAGGAAGCCGTGCGCGGGATCCTCGGCGTACAGCCGCACTTCCACCGCGTGGCCGCGCGGCGCCACCGCCTCCTGCGCCAGCGGCAATCCCTCGCCGCGGGCGATGGCGAACTGCGCGGCGACGAGGTCGACGCCGGTGACCATCTCGGTGACCGGGTGCTCGACCTGGATGCGGGTGTTCATCTCGAGGAAATAGAACGCGCCGTCGGGCGCGAGCAGGAACTCGCAGGTGCCGGCGCTGCGGTAGCGCGCCTCGCGCGCGAAGGCGGTCGCCGCGGCGGTGAGCTGCGCGCGCCGCGCCGGATCGAGTGCGATCGAGGGCGATTCCTCGAGCAGCTTCTGGTGGCGGCGCTGCAGCGAGCACTCGCGCTCGTGCAGGTGGATCGCGCCGCCCTGGCCGTCGCCCAGCAC